>CAXICE010000285.1:0-2213 GCA_964022045.1 uncultured Polaribacter sp.
ATGAAAAACACACATCGTAGATCTTTTGTTAAACAGTTATTTACTGGAGTTGCAGGAACCTTCTTATTATCTTCTTATAAAGGAATTGAAACGAAGGAATCTATCCCTTTTTTAGATTCAAAAGATGATAGTGAAGCCTTTTGGGAAAATGTAAAAAAACAGTTTAAGTTTACACCTAAATTAAGGTACTTTAACAATGGTTCTTTAGGTGCATCCCCTATTCCTGTTCAAAATGCAACCAATGAATTTAGAGCTACATTAGATGGTTATCCATCAAAATATATGTGGGGCGGATGGTACGAAGAAAAAGAAAATGTGCGTCAAAAAGTAGCCACACTTTTCTCTGTTTCTAAAGAAGAAATTGCCCTGAATCATAATACAACAGAAGGAATGAACTTAATTGCCAGAAGTTTTAATTTAAATAAAGGCGATGAAATTATTCTCATAGATCATGAACATAAAAGCGCCGTTGTTCCTTGGACGGTTTGGCAAGAAGAAAAAGGTATCAAATTAGTAAGACCTGTAATTCCGATTATGCCAAAAAGTGTGGCAGAAATTGTAAAGGTTTATGAAGATGCCATTACACCAAAAACAAAAATTATTTCTATGTGTCATGTAATTAACACAAACGGAATGATTTTACCTGTAAAAGAAGTTTCTGAAATGGCACACAAAAAAGGAATTTTAGTTGCCGTTGATGGTGCTCAAGCTCCAGGAATGTTCAATATAAACTTGAAGGATTTAGGTTGTGATTTTTATACAGCAAGCGCGCATAAATGGTTATTTGCTCCGAAAGGAATTAGCATCTTTTATGCAAAAGAAGAAAGTCAGCATCACCTAAAACCATTAATGGTTGCAAATGGTCATAAAAACAAAACAATAAGACGATTAGAAAATTATAATACCAGAAACTTACCAGAATTATTAGGTTTAGGAAGTGCTGTTGATTTTCATAATAATATAGGAAAACAAAAAATCTCTGAACGTTCTTTTGAACTTAAAAGGTATTTTAGAGATAAAGTAAAAGACAATCCAAAATTTAAATTAAAAACGCCTGAGTTAGATGATTTATCTTGTGGAATTCAGACACTTGAAGTTGTTGGACAGAATGTTAGAAATGTTAGAGTTCAACTTAGAGACAAGTATCACATTGATGTGAGACCAATGTCTACTTTTGGTTTGAATGGTTTACGAATTTCTTTGGCAATCTTTATCACAAAAAAAGATATCGATTATTTAGTTGATGCATTAGAAACCATAGCTGGATAATAATTCTATGAATTTACTAGAACAATTAGCAGAAAAATTGGCTCCGTTTTGGGAAGATGAAATCCAAATAAAAAGAAATGATTTTATTGTTTCTCCTGGAGATATCAATACCAATATGTATTTTGTAGTAAACGGAAGTTTACGTGTTTTTATTGAAGATGAAGTTGAAGAACATACTATAAGATTTGGTTATCAAGATTCATTTATAACGGCTTTAGACTCTTTTTTAAAAGACATTCCAACTACATTTTATATCCAAGCAATTAAGAAATGTACGTTAAAAGTTATATCGAAAGAAAACTATTTAAAATGTATCAATTCAAGTAAAGAGAATCAAGAAATTTGGCAACTACTTTTACAAGAATTTGTGTATCAACAAATAGAAAGAGAAAACGATTTAATTATCTTTTCACCACAAAAAAGATTTGAACGTGTTTTTAAAAGAAGTCCACATTTGTTTCAAGAAATTCCACAGAAATATATTGCATCCTATTTAAGAATGACACCAGAAACATTATCTAGAATTTTAAAAAATCTTGATTGAAATCAATATTTAGAAACGAACATCGCTTTAACTTTGTAAAAAACAGAAAAATGATTCACAATAGTAAAAAAGTAATTGCAGATTTAGTTTTAATGACAACTTCTCATATTAAGTATGCAAAACAGTTGTTAGAAATTTCAGAAGAGAAATTACAGATTAAACATTCTGAGAAATCTTGGAGTGTTTTAGAATGTTTAGAACATTTAAATAGATATGCATTGTTTTACAATGCAGAAATCAACAAAAAAATGAATGCTTCTTCACTTCCTTTTTCTGAAACTTTTAAAAGTTCTTATTTAGGGCAAAAATTCTCTATGGATATGTTGCCAAAAGAAAACATGAAAACCATGAATACTTTTAAAAGTAAAAACCCTAATTCAAGCGCTTTAAGCAAAGAAAC
>CAXICE010000286.1:0-2196 GCA_964022045.1 uncultured Polaribacter sp.
TTAGCACTTTTCTTGCCGCTGGATTATTTCCTTTGCCAGATTTTTTAAGTGCATTATGCAGTTCTTGTCTTAATTGAGATTGCTGTTGATAGGTTTTAAATAAATCTCCATCTAAACCATCGTTTGGTCTATTTCCTTTACTTTCTCCTTTCTTTTTTCCGTTTTGTTGTTTTCCTTTTTTATCACCTTGCTGCATTTTTTTGACAATATCATCTTGCTTTTTTATAATATCTGGCAAACTAAACGACTTTCCTCCTTTTTTACCTTTTCCGTTTTTTGAATTTTTAGGCTGTTGCATATTGTCTAAAATATCACTCAAAAAATCAGCTAAATTATTCACTGATGTCATTACGTATTGCTGATTAGATAATCCGTTATTAAATCTACTTTCTGCAAAATTTTCTAAAGATTGATCTAAATTATAATGCGAATCGGTCAAATCTTTTTGCACAATTGTAGAAATTTGAGGTAAACGCATAGACAATACATATAAACTATCGTCTATATGTTCAAAATAGGTTTTTAGCGTGTTTTGGCTTTTTAATTCTTTTCCAAAATCTGGATGAGCAGCTGTTATATTTGAAAAACGATCCATTAATTTTTCTTGTTTAAAAGAAAAATTAAGCAAGTTTTCTAAAATAATTCGTAAAGATTTTTTGTTTGCTTCTTGCATTTCGCCTTCCATTGCATCCATTGCTTGTTGCATTTTCTGACTCATTTCTTGCATTTTCTCAGCAGCTTTTTTCTGATTTTTTTGTTGTTTATTTTTATCTGATTGATTTTCTTCAGACTTATTTAACTGATCATTTATTTCTTTTTTGGCTTCTTTATCTTCAGGGATTTGCATTGGCTCTTTCAATGCTTTGTTATCTTTCTCTAAATCTTTAAGCTCTTTTTCAATTTCTTTGAACTCCTTTTTAATTTCTTTTTGCTGATTTAACGTTGATTTTGGCGTTTTAGCAACACTGTCTTGTTTCTTAGAAAGTTCGTCTAATTTAGTAGCAATTTGCATGGTTTTTTGCTCAACATAAAATCGTTTTGTCAGTTCTAAAATGCGCTCTAAACTACGTTCTTGTTGCTTATTTTGCTCTGTTAATTGCTTTACTTTTCTTAACAAATCATCTTTATTAAGCTTTTCTGCTAAACGTTTTAATTCGTCTAATAACTTTTGCTCTTTTTCTAATTTTTTAAGCTCTTCAATTCTTTTTTTAAGCTGCTCTTTTTTCTGTTTGATATTCTCAGAATCTTTCGGTAAATCTTTGATATTGTCTTGTAATTTATCTGTTTGACGCTGCATCATTTGTTTGTATTGCTCTTGACGCTGAATGTAATTATCAATCTTCTTTTTATCGTTCCAATTTACATTCTTATTGTTCTGAAGATTTTGTTTTATTTCTTCTAATTCTTTCTTTTGTTGTTGCTTTTTTTGCAACGTATTTTCTATCGATTGTATTTGTTTGCGTTGCTGAACAACAGCTTCTTCCTCAATTTCGTTTTCTGTTTTATTTCTAAAACTGAATTTTTTACTCAAACTTTTTTTACTTCCGTTTACTGCATCATTATCAAAAACCTGAAAATAAATTTCGTAATCAATTCCTTTTTTGATGGATAAATCTCCTGGGAAATTAAAATAAAAAGCTTCGTTTAAATTTTTATCTAGCGTGATTTTTTGAGTTGTAATTTTAGTCGGATTGTCTTCATTATAAAAAACAACTTCTAACTTTCTAATTCCATAATCATCAGAAAATTTACCAACAAATTGTGCTGTGTTGTTAAGCGAATCTATATCAGAAACCACTTCAATTTCTGGGAATTCATCTTTTACTACATCCACTTTAAAATACAATTTTTCAAATTCCTTTATCTCAGAATTTGATGTTGCAATTTGATAATTAAAAGGTTTTAAAATTCGCTTAGAATGTGTAAAAAGATTGGTGTTAGATTGTTTAAAAAACTGTTGATTTTTATCAGAAATAAAAGCCACAGAATCAGTTTGGTTTGTAGCAACGTTCCACGTGATTTTTGTGCCTTCAGGAATTAAAATTGTACCTGTATTATTAATCGTTTCGTTCTTTTTACCAATATAATTTGGATATTTTAAATCGATAGAAATATTCTGAATTGTGGGTGTTTTTACAATATTTAATTGATAGTTTTCTGATGCAATTCCGTTGGCTTCTACATAAAAATTGATGT
>CAXICE010000287.1:0-2189 GCA_964022045.1 uncultured Polaribacter sp.
GGAACGTCAACTGGCGCACATATTGCCAAAGTTGCGGCGCCAATGTTTAAGAAATTATCGTTAGAATTAGGTGGAAAAAATCCGAATATCATTTTTGCAGATTGCGATTATGACAACATGTTAGAAACCACAGTGCGTTCTTCATTTGCTAATCAAGGTCAGATTTGTTTATGCGGAAGTAGAATTTTTGTGGAAGAAAGTATTTTTGAGAAATTTAAAAAAGATTTCGTTCAGAAAGTAAAACAGTTAAAAGTTGGTCATCCTTTAGATATATCCACAAATATTGGAGCTTTGGTTTCAAAACCACATTTAGAAAAAGTAGAATCATATATTAAAATAGCGGAAGACGAAGGTGGAAAAATATTATGTGGAGGTTTAGAAGTAACTGTAGAAGGATTTGAGAACGGTTATTATTTGCAGCCAACAGTAATCGAAGTGCAAAATAATTCGTGTAGAATCAATCAAGAAGAGGTATTTGGTCCTGTAGTAACAATTATGCCTTTTACAACTGATAAAGAAGCGTTAAGATTAGCAAATGATGTTAAATACGGATTGTCTGCAACAGTATGGACAAACAATTTAAATAGAACGATGAATTTCTCACAGAAATTACAAGCCGGAATTGTTTGGGTAAACACCTGGATGTTACGCGATTTAAGAACTCCGTTTGGCGGTGCAAAAGCATCAGGAGTTGGGCGAGAAGGAGGATTTGAAGCGTTGCGTTTCTTTACCGAACCAAAAAATATATGTATTAAGTATTGAAAAATTAAAAGATTAAAATGTCATCTCGAGCGCAGTCGAGAGGTCTAGAAAAAAAAGTTATTAAATAGGTCTCGACTGCGCTCGACCAGACAATAGATAAAAATGAACTTAGAAATACAAAATAAAAACGCCTTGGTTTGCGGGAGCACACAAGGAATTGGAAAAGCAACTGCAATTGCATTAGCAAATGAAGGCGCAAATGTAACGTTGGTTGCAAGAAATGAAGAAAAACTAAAAGCGGTGTTGGCAGAGTTGCCAAATAATAAGCAATGTCATAGTTATTTAGTTGCTGATTTTTCGAATCCACAAGAGTTAAAAGAAAAATTAGAAGCATCAGCATTACAATTTCATATTTTGATAAATAATACTGGCGGACCAGCTGGTGGTCCAATTTTTAATGCCAAATTAGAAGAGTTTGAAAGCGCTTTTACACAACATTTAAAATGTAACCATGTGCTGGTACAAACAGTGGCTCCTTTTATGAAATCGAAATGTTTTGGTAGAATTATCAATATTATTTCTACATCTGTAAAACAGCCTTTAGATGGTTTAGGGGTTTCTAATACGATTCGTGGCGCAGTTGCAAATTGGTCTAAAACCTTGGCAAATGAATTAGGAGAATACGGAATTACTGTAAACAATGTGTTACCTGGGGCAACAGGAACTGAGCGTTTGAAAGAAATTATTAAAAATAAATCTGCAAAAACAGGAAAATCATTTGATGAAGTTTCACAAAATATGAAAAATGCTTCACCTGCAAAACGTTTTGCAAAACCAGAAGAAATTGCAAATGCAGTTGTTTTTCTAGCTAGTGAAAAAGCAAGTTATATCAACGGAATTAATTTACCAGTTGATGGCGGAAGAACAAAATCTTTGTAAATTGTCTAAAAATCCAACAATCTAAAATTCAAAAACATGAGCAACTTAGTACAACCTTTAAATTTTAAAAAATGGATTGATGAGCATCGTCATCTTTTAAAACCACCAGTTGGTAATAAATGTGTTTGGGATAATGGCGAATATATTGTGATGGTTGTTGGTGGTCCGAATTCCAGAAAAGATTATCATTATAACGAAACGCCAGAATTCTTTTATCAAGTTGAAGGTGATATGATTTTGAAAATTATGGTTGATGGAAAATCGCAAGATGTAGCAATTAACGAAGGCGATATTTATTTGTTGCCAGCAAAAGTACCACATTCGCCACAACGAAAAGCAAATACAGTTGGTTTGGTGATTGAATATCCGCGTGCTGAAAATATGTTAGACGCGTTAGAATGGTATTGTGAGAATTGCGGAAATCAATTATACAGAGAATCATTTGCGCTAGATAATATTGAAACGGACATGCCAGTAATATTTGATAAATATTATTCTGACACAGAAAAATGTACTTGTTCTAAATGTGGAACAAAAATGGAAGCACC
>CAXICE010000288.1:0-2178 GCA_964022045.1 uncultured Polaribacter sp.
AAGGAAAATAAGGGAGTTACACCTTCTAAATTTAGAAGTTTGCATTAGAGGTTTTCTAATTCTGCTTTTAGTTTCTTTGTTAATTTATCGACCACAACTTGATACGCATCTTTAATTAAATCGCAAACTTGAGCATCAGAAACATCTTGATTTACAACAACCGTGTTCCAATGTTTTACGTTTACATATTTTGCATCTGGTTTTCTTCCTTGTTGAAATCCGCCCAAAATACTTTCGTTAGCTTCTCGTAATTCAATTGCTTTTTCTGGATTTAATTTTATGACAATATTTTGCTCGCCTTTTTCCCAACGATCTAACGGAACCATCATAAACATTTTATTCATCACTTTAAAAACCAATGTTGTGTCGTTAAACGGAAAATGTTCTGTTACCCCTTTTATGGCGATAGTAAAATCTCTGAGTTGTTCTATGTGCATGTTGCTAATTTTGAACTATAAATATAATAGGTTTTGGATTTCTAACACTTTTGTTTGTAAAATTGATTTTTGGTAACTTCGCTAAGAATGAATAGTTTTCATTACAAACAGAATCATATTTGTTTATTTTACACAGTATGGAAAAAGTCAAAAAAATATTTATAGCTAAGCCTAAACTTATAAATTATTCTGGGGTAATTATTTTGTCTCTTATAGGCGTTTTTTTTGTTATTGCTTCTGACTCATTAACAGAAGGTTTGTTTATGGGTGTTGTTTTTGTTATTGTATTTATTATATCAATAATTAAAAATTATTTTGCAAATGGAATTGTAATTACTGAAAACAAAATTGAGTTAATAAAAAGGAAAACATTTGAAAAAACTGAATCTAATTTTTTTGAAATTTCAGAAATAAAAAGTGTGAAATATAATAAAGGAAGCTACCAACAAGACAGCGCTATATATATAACAACTAATAAAGAATCTGATATAAAAATTATGATTCCTGTTAATTCATTTAAATTTGGGTATGTTTTAAAGTTCTTTAAAGAGAAAGGAATTGAAATTAATTTAGTTCACTCCGACCAAGAGCTAAGAATGTATATTGACGGAGAAATTAATGAATTTCCAATGAAAAATGAAAACACTGTGTAGAACACCGTGTATAATTAATCTTTCAAAAAATCTAAAAACAACGCTAAACTTTCTGTTAGGCTTTCTTCCATTGGCGCATGACCAGAATTTTTAATCACCACCAATTTCACTTAATAATTTCATACAAAACTGGCTTACTTGGCGTAGCATCATTTTCGAAAGGCGCAATCATTAAGTTTAATAAATATTCGCCGTCTTCAACAGAATTTGGTACATAAATAAATTCTGTAATGGTTGCATTCATTCTTAACTTCCCTGAAGTATTCCAAAATGCATTGTGCGATAATAATTTACCATCATCTTTTTCTTTATCAACAGAAGGCAAATCTATTAATAAATGTTTAATGCCTTTTTCCCGTAAATAAATGGCTGCTTCTTCTAACAAATAAGGCGGATTTGTATTAGAATACCGAGCTGATTTTTTATCATCCAAATTAGGAATTGTACGAATTACAATGGCATCTCTTTTTTTGTTTTTCAACGCCGTTTTTAGTTGTTTTTCTGAAATAACAAAATCACCATTTCTTCTTTCTGGAGCAACAGTTACCAATTCAGCCAGAAAAATAAAATACTTTAAATTTTTATTTACAGAATGTACTTTTTCTGTAATATGCCCAACACATTCTGTGTGTGTAATATGAGAATGCGGATTAAAATGAATGTTGTTAAAGTTGACAACTGCGCCTTCTGAAACTTTTATTTTTTCTCCATCAAAAACTTCTGGAGAAATTGTTGGATCACCAACATACCAAGCATTCACATTCTTTTTAGAAACATCTATTGGAATTGAAATATCTATTGGATTAGAAATATCTACTTCTATTTTTCTTGAATTATATTCTATTACTGCCTTCATGTAAACTTTTGCTATTTAATATTAAATTAATCAACTATAAACAGACTTGATGCAATTCCATCTGCTAAAAACTTTCCCTTTTTTGTAGTTTTTAAAAACTCGTTTTCAAGATACAACAAATCTTCTTTTATATATTTTTCTGTGGATTTTTCTAATCGATTTTTAAAATCGAGTCCGAATTCTGTTTCAATTTTCGCTAAAGAAACGCCCCAAATTGTTCGTAAACCTGTCA
>CAXICE010000289.1:0-2164 GCA_964022045.1 uncultured Polaribacter sp.
TATCTATAATGTTCTGGCTTATAAGGACCATCAACAGTTACACCAATATAAGTAGCTTGCTCTTCGCGTAATTCTGTTAATTCAACACCAATTTTAGCTAAGTGTAATTTTGCCACTTTTTCATCTAAATGTTTTGGTAACATATACACATCATTTCCGTATGCTTCTTTGTTATTCCACAATTCGATTTGCGCCAACGTTTGGTTTGTAAATGAATTAGACATTACAAAACTTGGATGACCAGTTGCACATCCTAAGTTTACCAATCTTCCTTCAGCTAAAATGATAATATCTTTTCCTGCGATATTGTATTTATCAACTTGTGGTTTGATGGTATCTTTTGTATTTCCATGATTTTCGTTTAACCAAGCCATGTCAATTTCATTATCAAAATGCCCAATATTACATACGATAACTTTGTCTTTCATCGCTTCGAAATGACGTCCTTGAATAATATCTTTATTACCAGTTGTAGTAATAATGATATCAGAATTACCAACAACAGTTTCTAATTTCTTCACTTCAAATCCGTCCATTGCAGCTTGTAACGCACAAATAGGGTCGATTTCTGTAACCGTAACAATAGAACCAGCACCTTTAAAAGAAGCTGCTGTTCCTTTACCAACATCACCATAACCACAAACAGTTACACGTTTACCAGCTAACATAATATCGGTTGCTCTTCTAATTGCATCAACTGCAGATTCTTTACATCCGTATTTATTATCAAATTTAGATTTTGTAACAGAATCGTTAACGTTAATTGCTGGCATTGGCAAAGTTCCGTTTTTTACTCTTTCGTATAATCTATGAACTCCTGTTGTAGTTTCTTCTGATAAACCATTGATTCCTGCAGCTAATTCTGGATATTTATCTAACACCATGTTTGTTAAATCTCCACCATCATCTAAAATCATATTTAATGGTTGCTTGTCTTCACCAAAGAATAAAGTTTGCTCAATACACCAATCAAATTCTTCTTCTGTCATATCTTTCCATGCATACACAGCAGTTCCTGCTCCAGCAATTGCAGCAGCAGCTTGATCTTGTGTAGAGAAAATATTACAAGAACTCCAAGTAACTTCTGCTCCTAAAGCTTGTAAAGTTTCAATTAAAACAGCAGTTTGAATCGTCATGTGTAAACATCCTGCAATTCTTGCTCCTTTTAATGGTTGACTTTCTTTGTATTCTTCTCTTAAAGACATTAATCCTGGCATTTCTGCTTCGGCTAATTCAATTTCTTTTCTTCCCCAATCAGCTAAAGAAATATCTTTCACTTTAAATGGTACGTAAGTCGCAGTTTTTGTGCTCATATTTTGTATATTTATATTCAATAATTTTCGAGCTGCAAAGTTACGACATACATTTTAAAAAATATGCCTCTTTATAAAAGTTTAACGATTGATAAAAACACTAAAGTTCTGATTTGGAACATACAAGAAAGTTATGCTGATTTATCTGACGGAATTTCTTTGACAACTGCTAATCAAACACGGGTTGATGGTATGAAATCTGAATTGCATCAAAGAGGTTTTTTAAGCATTAGACATTTACTAAAAGAAGTTGGTTTGATTGATGAAGATTTGGTGTATGATGAATTTGGGAAACCGCATTTAAAAAACGGAAAATTCATTTCTATTACACATTCTTTTACTTTTTCTGGAATTATTATTTCTGATGTTCCTGTTGGAATTGACATTGAAATGCAGCGCGATAAAATTTTAAAAATAGCACATAAATTCACACCTTTTCAAGAATACAAAACCATAGCAAACCATGATGCTCTAATTAGTAAATTAACTATTGTTTGGGGCGCAAAAGAATCTTTATATAAAATTTACGGAAAGAAAAAATTACGTTTTTTAGAACATATTTATATTGAAGATTTTAAATTTATTAATGAAAAAACCACTGGAGAAATTAGATATGAAGGCGAAACTTTTTCGTACAATGTTCAATTTTTAGAGTTTGAAGGTTTTACTTGTGTATTCGCTTTTTAAAAAAGTTGCAAAGTTTGAAAGTTATAGATTTACAGAGTTTTGTCTTTGCGAGTTTACGAAGCAATCTCTTATTTAAAACCAGATTACTTCGTCATTCTTCCTCGTAATGACGTATTTTTGAAACCCATATGAACATCTACCAAAACATTATATCCGCAAAAAAA
>CAXICE010000290.1:0-2160 GCA_964022045.1 uncultured Polaribacter sp.
GTATAAGAAGTAACAACATTTATTACTTCTGTTTTTATGGTGTCTTTTGCTTTATTTGTTTGAGCATTTATTAATGAACTCAACGTACATAAACAAAGTGTTAATACAATTTTTCGCATTATTTTAATCTCTTTAATTATTGTTAGGAGTAACAGATTCGTTTGTTTTTGCTTCGTTAGCTTTTATGTTTGCAAGCTCTCTTTGTGCATCTAAAATTACATCTTCAAATTGTTTAAAATTCTTGATAATATTTTCTAAAATATACGTTGCTTGATAGGCATCTTTTAAACCGTAATGGTTTTTTGCCATGACAATATAACTTTTAACGCCCCAATATTTATAAGTTGAATAATCTGCAATTAAAGTTTGTACAATTTTATTGGATGCAGCATATTTTTTATTTTGATTTTTAAAATACGCGTTGTAATACAAAGCTTCTGCTTTTAATTCGCCACTTGCATTGCGCTCAACTTCGTTGTAAAACTCTTCTGCAGTTTTTAAATCATCTGTTTTAAAAGCAGAACGTGCAATAATTATCTTAGCGTCAAACTCTACATTTTTTTCTAACTTATCTGTTAATAGTATTTTTTCGGCGTAAGCTACAGCGTTATTAAATTGATTTGCTTGGTAATAACTTTTCATTAAATTACTTTGCGCAAATAAAATATTTTGAGGGTAATTTGCCTCTAATTCTAATCGAACCAACAACGGAGTTGCACTTTTCCAATCTTCTTTTTCAAGATAAATTTGAGATAATTTATTTAAAGATTCTTCGCTAAACTCGCTAAAATTTTGATCAACAACATATTTGTAATATTGTGCTGCTTTTTCTTGCTGATTAGTTTTAGACAAAGATTGTGCTAAATAAAAATTGGCTTTTAAAGCATGTAATCCTTTCGGGAAAGCTGCAATGTATTTTGTAAATCCTTCAATAGCTTTTGCTGTATTGTTTTCTAAAAATTTGTTTTCGGCAGCTTCGTAAGTGGTGTCATCTAAATCAGAATCTGTAACATTTACAAAAGAAATATTTTTAACCCAAGCTGCATACATATCAACTTGACCTAAATCTACATACACATTTCTAGCATTTGTAACCGCTTGTTTTGCTTCGTTAGAATTTGGATAAGCACTTACAATTTTCTTAAATTTCGCTAAAGCTTGCGTGTTTTTATTATCATTATAATATACTAAACCTTGACGCAATAACGCTTTTGGAATGTAAGAGCTTTTTGTATGATTTGTGATTAAGGTATTGTAAGTTTCGTGCGCTTTTGAATTGTTTTTTATTGCCACATAAGTGTTTGCTAATTGAAACAAACCATCATCTTGTAAAGTTGTCAATTCAAAATTGGTTACTAAATCATTTAAATTATTTATTTTCTTAGAATTATCACCTAAAAAACCAAAACTTATTGCTTTTTGATATGTTGCATAATCTGAGCCAGCGCCAGCATTATTAATTACTTTATCGTACGCTAAAATGGCATTTGAATATTTTTTAGTAACAAAATAACAATCTGCTAATCTAATATTTGCATCATCAAACAACGAATTTTCTTTATTGGTTTTTCTGATGAAATTATTGAACGAATTTGCTGCACTTTCGTACTCTTTTAACTTAAAATAACTGTACGCAATATTGTAATCAATAGCTTTAAATTCTTCAATTTGATTAGCGCCAGAAGCTTTCTTAAAAGTGGTAAATCCGTTTAAAGATTTTTTGAAATTTGCTAACTGAAAATCAGTTTCTGCTTTCCAATACAATGCAGAAACTTTAATTTTAGTATCAGAAGATTTTGTTGCCGCAGAAAAATAAGGTAATGCTTCTTGTAATTTTTTAAGATTGAATAATTGAACACCTCTGTAATAAGAAACATCTTTTGTTAATTCTTTATTTTCGTTGCTCTTCTTTTTTGCTAAATAATCTAAAGCGCCTTTGTAATCTTGTTGATACAAATAAGAAGTAACTACTAATTGATTTATTTCTTGATAATATGGTGATTTCGGATACGCAGTTAAAAAATCTTGCAATACATCTGCAACACTTTTGTACGGATTTCCTTGTTCGTAACTTAGTTTGGCATAATTTAAAAAGGCATCTTCTTTAATTTTTGGATCAAAATCCATTTCGCTTGCGCTTTTAAATGCATTTAAAGCTTC
>CAXICE010000291.1:0-2149 GCA_964022045.1 uncultured Polaribacter sp.
TAGGAATGACTTTAGAAATTGAATTAGGAATTACTGGTGGTGAAGAAGATGGTGTAGATAATTCTGATGTAGATGTTTCTAAGTTGTACACACAGCCAGAAGAAGTTGCCTATGCTTATGAAGAATTAATGAAAATTAGCCCAAGATTTACAATTGCTGCAGCGTTTGGAAATGTACATGGAGTTTACAAACCAGGAAATGTAAAATTGACTCCAAAAATCTTAAAAAATTCTCAAGAATTTATTTCAAAAAAATACAATGTAGCGCATAATTCTATCGATTTTGTTTTTCATGGTGGCTCAGGATCAACAGTAGAAGAAATTAGAGAAGCTATTGGTTATGGAGTTATTAAAATGAACATAGATACTGACATGCAATTTGCTTTTACCCAAGGAACAAGAGATTATATTCTTGCAAAACAAGATTATTTACAAACACAAATTGGAAATCCAGAAGGAGAAGAATTGCCAAACAAAAAATATTACGACCCTAGAAAGTGGCTTCGAGAAGGAGAAATTACATTTAAAAATCGTTTAAAAATTGCTTTTGAAGACTTAAACAATGTGAATACACTTGCTTAATCAATAAGATATTTTATTTTAGCCAATAATTATCAAACAATAAATTTAAAACAACTATACAATGGCTTGGTTTAAAAGAAAAGATAAAGGAATACATACCGCTACAGAAGATAAAAAAGACACTCCGAAAGGATTATGGTACAAAACACCAAGCGGAAAAGTAATAGATACTGAAGAGTTAAAGAGAAATTTATATGTTAGCCCAGAAGATGGATATCATGTAAGAATTGGAAGTAAAGAGTATTTTGAATTATTTTTTGATGACAATATTTTTACCGAATTAGATGCCACTTTAACATCTAAAGATCCTTTGAAATTTGAAGACACAAAAAAATATCCAGACAGATTAAAAGCTGCACAAGCTAAAACAAACTTAAAAGATGCTGTTAGAACTGCAGTTGGAAAATCTTTAGGAAAAGATTTGGTAATTGCCGCAATGGATTTTTCTTTTATTGGTGGATCGATGGGATCTGTGGTTGGAGAAAAAATTGCTAGAGCAATTAATTATTCAATTGAACATAAGATTCCGTTTTTAATGATTTCAAAATCTGGAGGAGCAAGAATGATGGAAGCATCATTATCTTTAATGCAATTGGTAAAAACATCATCAAAACTGGCACAATTAGCAGAAATTAAAGTTCCGTATATTTCGTTATGTACAGACCCAACTACTGGAGGAACAACTGCTTCTTACGCAATGTTAGGCGATATTAATATCGCAGAACCAAATGCTTTAATTGGTTTTGCTGGACCAAGAGTTGTAAAAGACACAACTGGACAAGATTTACCTGAAGGATTTCAACGTTCAGAATTCTTATTAGAGCACGGTTTTTTAGATGGAATTTACGAACGAAAAAACTTGAAAAAACAAATCAATTTATACATTGATTTAATTCAAAATTTACCCGTTAGAAAATAATGAAAGAGCCGAAAGGCTCTTTTTAATTTAATACACTTTAATTCAGAATTTTAATGATTTATTAATTGAATCAAAAATCCATTAAAAAAATAAAATTTAATGTATATTTGCAGCTTCAATGAAAAAATCATTGATGTACATAAAAATCATTTAAAATAATATTGGCATGTATTTAACAAAAGAAGTAAAAGAGAATATCTTTTCAAAACACGGTAAGTCTGCAACAGACACTGGAACATCAGAAGGACAAATTGCTTTGTTCACTTTTAGAATTAACCACTTAACTGAACACTTAAAAAATAATCGTAAAGATTATAATACAGAGCGTTCTTTAGTAAAATTGGTAGGTAAACGTAGAAGTTTATTAGATTACTTAAAGAAAACTGAAATCAACAGATATCGTGCGATTATCAAAGAATTAGGAATTAGAAAATAAAACCTAACAAAAAAAGAGGCTCTATAAACGTGCCTCTTTTTTATTTTACAAAGTATTTAATTCTGGCTAACAATCAGAATCTATATAAAAAAATCAAGAATCTTAACAAAATTCTTGTATTTCCATTGGAAGTAAAGCAACAACAGAACAACAACACAACACACAAAAAGTATTAATTTAGAATTAAGAATTTATGATTCCAAAAGTATTTAA
>CAXICE010000292.1:0-2148 GCA_964022045.1 uncultured Polaribacter sp.
AGAAATCATGATAATTTACGAAAAGAAATCAATCAAATAATTACAGAACATATTGGTCCGATTGCGAAGTTGGATAAAATTCAGTTTACTAATGGATTGCCAAAAACACGTTCCGGAAAAATTATGCGTAGAATTTTACGAAAAATTGCACATAATGAAATGGATAATTTGGGTGATATTTCTACTTTATTAAATCCTGAAGTTGTGCAAAGTATAATAGAAGAGAGATTATAGAATAAGATGTCATCTATTAGTTTTATTGCTAATATGTCATACTTTTTTCAATGGCACATAAATTGACTATCAAGAAGTATATACATTCTTATACAAAATCATGCAACATTTAAAAGATTCTAAAGAAACAAAAAAGAAGCCGAAAGTTTCAATCGGAAAAGCATTTAAAACCATTATTTGGCCAAGAAGAAACTTGGTTTTTGTTGGATTAATTTTAATTGTTGTGAGAAGTTTGTCAGGTTTAATTTTGCCATGGCAAAGTAAAGTTTTGTTAGATGAAGTTGTGCCAGACAAAGATTATGATAAATTATACACATTAATAGGAATAGTTTTAGTCGCTATTTTATTACAAGCAATTACGTCTTTTTTATTGACACGAATTTTAAGTGTGCAAGCACAATATTTAATATCAGAATTAAGAGCACAAGTGCAAAAGAAAGTTTTGTCGTTACCAATCAGTTTTTTTGACAATACAAAATCTGGCGCGTTGGTTTCTAGAATTATGAGCGATGTTGAAGGTGTTAGAAATCTTATCGGAACAGGTTTAGTGCAGTTAGTTGGTGGAACAATTACTGCGGTAATTTCTTTAATCATTTTGATAAATTTAAATCCGTGGATGACATTATTTGTTTTCTTACCGATTTCAATTTTCGGAATTGTCGCTTTAAAAGCATTCAAGTTTATTCGTCCAATTTTTAGAACTCGTGGTAAAATCAACGCAGAAGTTAAAGGAAGATTGACAGAAACCTTGGCTGGAGTTAGAGTGATAAAAGCTTTTAACGCAGAAGATCAAGAAAATAAAACGTTTGAAAAAGGCGTCGATAAACTATTTCAAAATGTAAAAAAGAGCTTAACAGCAACTGCTTTAATGACAAGTTCATCAACATTTTTAATTGGTGTTGCCACAACTGGAATTATGGGAATTGGTGGTTATTATATGATGAATGATAGCATGACTTCTGGTGAATTTTTATTTTTTACGTTGATTCTTGGTTTTATGATTGCGCCAATTGTGCAAATGAGTAATATTGGAAGTCAGTTAACAGAAGCTTTGGCAGGTTTAGACAGAACCGAAGAATTGATGAACATGGAAGCTGAAGAAGATGATGCCGAAAGAACCATTAAATTAAAAGAGGTAAAAGGAGATATTAAATTTGAGAATGTTTCTTTTTCGTATGATGAAGGAAAAGAAGTGATAAATGACATTAGTTTTGATGTTCCAAAAGGAACAGTTACCGCTTTAGTTGGAAGTTCTGGTTCTGGAAAATCAACCATTGCTGGTTTATCGGCAACTTTTTTAAATCCAAAATCAGGGTTAATTACGATTGATAATCAAGATGTTTCAAAAATAAAATTAAACAGTTATCGTAAAAACTTAGGTGTTGTGTTACAAGACGAATTTCTGTTTGAAGGAACTATCAGAGAAAATATTTTATTTCCAAGACCAAATGCTACAGAAAAAGAATTACAATATGCTGTAAAAGCGGCTTATGTAAATGAATTTACAGATCGATTTGATGACGGATTAGACACATTAATTGGAGAACGTGGCGTAAAACTTTCTGGCGGACAACGACAGCGTTTGGCAATTGCGAGAGCGATATTAGCGAATCCGAGAATTATTATTTTAGATGAAGCAACATCAAGTTTAGATACAGAAAGCGAAGCATTGATTCAGAAAAGTTTATCAGAGTTAATGAAAGAAAGAACAACCATTGTAATTGCGCACAGATTAAGTACCATTAAACAAGCAGATCAAATCTTGGTCATTGAAGCTGGTAATATTGCAGAACGTGGAACGCATGACGAGTTGATTTCTCAAAAAGGTAGATATTATGATTTATATACGTATCAGGCAAAAATTTAATGTACATCAAATAAATTATGAATTCCTAAATATTTATTCACAGTAAA
>CAXICE010000293.1:0-2137 GCA_964022045.1 uncultured Polaribacter sp.
AATCTGCTGCTTGTAACAATCTACTTAAAATACTTTCTACATCTTCACCAACATAACCTGCTTGTGTTAAAACTGTAGCATCAACAATAGAAAAAGGCACGTTTAACATTTTTGCAATTGTTCTTGCAACCAATGTTTTTCCAGTTCCGGTTTCACCAACCAAAACAATATTACTTTTTTCAATTTCTACATCATCTTCTTCCGTTTTGGTTTGCAACAATCTTTTATAGTGATTGTAAACTGCAACAGCCATTGATTTTTTAGTTTCAACTTGCCCAATAATATATTGATCTAAAAACTCTTTAATTTCTAAAGGTTTTTTCAACATTACATCTTTAGACAAACCAGCAGCTTTCTTTTCAGTAACTTCTTCTTCTAAAATTCCACCTGCTTGTTCAATACATTTATCACAAATATGTGCATCAATTCCTGCAATTAGCAAATTTGTTTCGGCTTTTTGACGGCCACAAAACGAGCATTCTAAATTTTCTTCTTTCGACATAAATAGTAGCTTTTAGCTATTTGTCATTACGAGGAGAAACGACGAAGTAATCTTTTATTTAACAAAGAGATTGCTTCATTTCATTCGCAATGACATTTTGATTATTTTCTTGTTAAAATTTCGTCAATCATTCCGTATTCTTTTGCTTCAGAAGCTTTCATCCAATAATCTCTATCAGAATCTGCGTTTACTTTTTCTATAGTTTGCCCTGAGTGATTTGCAATGATTTCATACAATTCATCTTTTAATTTCAAGATTTCTCTTGCTGTAATTTCGATATCAGAAGCTTGTCCTTGTGCGCCACCTAAAGGTTGGTGAATCATAATTCTAGAATGTGGTAACGCAGAACGTTTTCCTTTTTCTCCAGCACACATTAAAACTGCTCCCATAGATGCCGCCATTCCTGTACAAATTGTTGCAACATCTGGTTTTATAAATTGCATTGTATCATAAATTCCTAATCCGGCATAAACACCACCACCAGGAGAATTGATATAAATTGAAATATCTTTTGTTGCATCTACACTTTCTAAGAACAATAATTGCGCTTGAATTACATTAGCAACCTGATCGTTAATTCCTGTTCCTAAAAAGATGATTCTATCCATCATTAAACGCGAAAAAACATCCATTTGTGTAATGTTCATTTGACGTTCTTCCATAATATATGGCGTTAAACTACTTGTTATTTTTCCTAAATATGTACTGTTTATTCCGTGATGCTTTGTTGCGTATTTTTCGAACTCTTTTCCGTAATCCATTTCCTGATTGTATTTTTAATGTTTGAACTGTAAATATAAGAACATTTTTGTTAGTATTTTGTTACCGTTTGACGCTAAAAAAACCTGAATTTTAACATTCAGGTTTTTGATTTTATTCGATTCTGAAATAATTTCAGAATAACATTTTTTTACTTGTAAACTTCTTTGATAAAGTTTTCGTAAGTAACTTCTTTTGTTTTAAATGTGATGTTTTCTTTGTAGAAAGTCAACAATTTATGAGAAATTAATTGTTCTTGTAAACGCTTTGCTTCATCTTGATTTCCTAAGATTCTTGCAGCGATATCATCCAATTCTTTTTCTTCTGGATTCATGTTACCAAATTGTGCCATTTGCGTTCTGATAAATCCTTTTGCATAGTCTACCAATTCAGCATAATCTAATTTGATATCGTTATCCTTCATAATCTTTCCTTCGATTAATTGGTAACGTAATCCTTTTTCAGATTTTTCATATTCTGCAGCAGCTTCTTCAGCAGTCATTTCTTTTTCACCTGCAGTTGCTAACCATTTTTGTAAAAATTCTGCTGGTAAATCAAACTTTGTGTTTTCTACTAAATACTCAGTTACAGCATTTAATAATTGTTGATCTCCTTGCGTTAAGAATTGCTTTTCTGCATCTTCTTTAATTCTGTTTCTTACTTCTGTCACAGATTTTACATCACCATTTGGAAATAATTTATCAAACAATTCTTGATCTAATTCTGCCAATTCTGTTTCTGTAATTTCTTCAACAGTTAAAGAAACTTTAATATCTAAACCGTGAATTTTATCGTGAGACAAACCTAAAGCGCCTTCTAATTTGTGCTCATCAGAAAACAATCCTTTTGTTTTTAATTCGATAACATCACCAACTT
>CAXICE010000294.1:0-2134 GCA_964022045.1 uncultured Polaribacter sp.
TGTAATTTAGAAATTTGTGCTGCAAAAAATGAAATCAATTCTTTTGTTACATCTTGGTAAACTGGATTTTTTTGCATGTTCTGTGGCGTTCCTAACATATGCATCATAATGTACGGAACTTTTAATTCTGCAACAGTTTTAAACATGTTTGAATCCATTTTACCACCAGAAATATCGTTGATAATTGCAGCGCCAACTTCAACAGTTTCTTTAGCGACATTACTTCTAAAAGTATCCACAGAAATAATAATCTCAGGAAAGTTTTTTACCAACAATTCTATAACCGGAACAATGCGTTGTAATTCTTCTTCTTCAGAAATATGTGTTGCTCCAGGTCTTGAAGAATACGCGCCAACATCAATAAAAGTTGCGCCTTCTAAAAGCATCTTTTCTACTTGTTGTAAAATGTCAGATTCGTTGTTGTATTTTCCGCCGTCAAAAAAAGAATCTGGCGTACAATTTAAAATTCCCATTACTTTTGGTGAAGAAATATTAACTAATTTTCCGTTACAATTTAGTGTCATTTTAACTTACAACTTTATTAATTACGTGTAATTTTTCTGGTGCTTTGTAGTTCTGCATTTGTTGCATCAAACCTTTTACAGTTGTGTCAACAATCAATAATTTTCTATTTTCGGGTTTTAAATACCCTTCTTTAACCATCACATCTAATTGTTGTAATGTGTGATTGAAAAATCCGTTTACATTTAAAATCCCGATTGGTTTTTGTTCAATGTGTAATTGTCCTAAAGTTAAGGCTTCAAACAATTCATCTAAAGTACCAAATCCGCCAGGCAACGTAATATAAGCATCAACTAATTTGCTCATAATTACTTTACGTTCGCTCATTTTTTTGGTGATAATCAATTCAGAAACTCCTTTATGAACCACTTCTTCTTTTTCTAATAAACTCGGAATTACACCAATAACATTTCCTTTTTTAGCAAGAATTGTATCGGCAATAACGCCCATCATTCCAATTTTTCCGCCGCCATAAACCAAAGCAATATCATTCTTAACAAAATAGTTTCCTAATGCTATTGCTGCCTCTTTGTAAACAGCGTTAAATCCAACGCTAGAACCGCAAAAAACAACTACTTTTTTCATAAATGATAATTTCAAAATTTCTTCCGTAAAAATAAATGAAAAGCATTGAAGATTTACTATTTTTACACAAATACTTTTATCAAAAAAATGCAAAACACCTCAAAACAATACAACGCAGTAGTTGAAGAATGTAGAAGTTTATTCATCAAAAAAATGAGCGATTACGGTAGCGCATGGCGAATTTTACGTTTACCATCGTTAACAGATCAGATTTTTATTAAAGCGCAACGCATTAGACAATTGCAAGAAAATGCAGTTCGAAAAGTTGATGAAGGCGAACGTGGAGAATTTATTGGAATTATAAATTACTGTATTATGGCTTTGGTTCAGTTAGAGTTGGGCGTTGTAGAAAATCCAGATTTATCTACAGAAGCAGCAACTGAATTGTATGATAAACACATTGCAATTACTAAAGAATTGATGGAGAATAAAAACCACGATTATGGTGAAGCTTGGCGCGATATGCGAATTTCTAGTTTAACAGATTTAATTTTGCAGAAGTTATTACGTGTAAAAACGATTGAAAATAATAAAGGAAAAACAATTGTTTCTGAAGGAATTGACGCTAATTATCAAGACATGATTAATTATGCGATTTTTGCTATGATTCATATGGGTTAAAAACTAATAAAAATGAAACTACTAGTACACATTTCAAGAATCTTTGTCGGAGCGATGTTTATCTTTTCTGGCTTTGTAAAATTGGTAGATCCAATTGGTTCTCAATATAAATTCGAAGAATATTTTAGTCAAAATGTATTAGATATGGAATATTTAATTCCGTATGCATTGGCGTTTTCTATCATTTTAATTCTGGCAGAAATAATGCTTGGAATTATCTTGTTATTAGGTTGTAGAGCAAAAGCAACATTGTGGAGTTTATTAGTGTTATCAACCATCTTTTTATTCTTAACTTGGTATTCTGCGTACTACAACAAAGTAACAGATTGCGGTTGTTTTGGTGATGCAATCAAACTAACTCCGTGGGAAACTTTCTACAAAAATGTATTGTTAATCGGTTTAATTT
>CAXICE010000295.1:0-2098 GCA_964022045.1 uncultured Polaribacter sp.
ACCGAATTATTTGATTCTACTATTAAGTTTAATTCAAGTAGCGGTTGGCCAAGTTTTACCGAACCAATAAAAGAAAACGCCATAAAATATTTTAAAGACACCACACACGGAATGATTCGTGTAGAAATTCTTTGTAATACTTGCGATGCGCATTTAGGTCATGTTTTTCCTGACGGACCAGCTCCAAGTGGATTGCGTTTTTGTGTAAATTCAATTTCAATACAATTAAAAAATGAAGACTAATTTAGAAACTGCCATTGTTGGCGGCGGATGTTTTTGGTGTACAGAAGCCATTTTTCAAGCAATAAAAGGTGTAGAAAAAGTGGTTTCTGGTTATTCTGGCGGAACCGTTCCTGGAAAACCAACGTACAGAGAAATTTGTTCTGGATTAACAGGTCACGCAGAAGTTGTTGAAATTACTTTTGATAAAAGTATTATTTCTTTTGAAGATATTATTTTGATTTTTATGACAACACATGATCCAACAACATTAAATCAACAAGGCGCAGACAGAGGAACGCAATACAGATCGGTAATTTTTTATCAAGATGAAAATCAAAAGATAGCTTCAGAAAAGGTAATTGAACAATTAACGGATGTTTTTGATGATAAAATAGTAACAGAAATCAGTCCACTTTCTATTTTTTATGAAGCAGAAAAAGAGCATCAAGATTTTTACAAAGAAAATACTGGACAGCCGTATTGTAATTATGTAATAACTCCAAAACTGAGTAAACTCAGAAAATTACATGCTGATAAGCTAAAATAATTCACAAAATTGTGTTAAAGTAAAAAAGATTTGTAAGGATTTTAGAAAAATTACGTTTAAATATATGATAAGAGTTTCTTATCATTCTTTTTCATAGCAATTTTCCCGTTTCATTTATTTGAAGCGGGTTTTTTTATACTTTCTTAAAAAGGTATTTTAATAAGGCAATTTTAAAAAACAAAACCCATAGTAGTTTTGAGGTAGCTTTTGTTTTAATTTGAATTTCTTCTTTATACAAAGACCAATTATAGTTTTTAGAAATGCCTTTTGCACTACAACTTGCAATTAGGTTTGAAACAATTTTTACATTTTTTCTCTCTTTAAATAAGTGCAAGTTAAAAGCATAATCTGCCAAAACTTTGTAGTTTGTATTGAATTTATTTTCTAAAAACAACCTTCTTTTATAAAATGTAGCTTGATGATGAATAGTATTTTTAATCCATATTTTTGTAGACCAACTTGATGAAAAGATTCCGTTATTTTTTTTGAGTTGACCAGAATCTGATTTTGTAAATTGATATTGAATTTTACCGCTTACAACATCTACATTCTCTTTCAACTCCTTCTCAATTTCACTCAACACATTATTATTTACAAGTGTATCATCTGCACCTAAAAAATACAACCATTTTCCTTTTGATAATGAAATTCCTTTGTTCATGGCGTCGTAAATCCCGTTATCTTTTTCAGAAATAAAATTGAACGGTTTTTCTAAACTTAGTAAATATTCTTTTGTGCCATCAACAGAGTTCCCATCAACAATCCAAACATCAAAATCGGTATATTTTTGTTGCTCAATACTCTTAACACAATCTTTTAAAAACTTAAGATTGTTATACGTCGGAATTATTATGGAAATAGTTGTTTCGATCTTTTTTTAATAAAAATAATTATCTAATAATTGTTGTTCACTTTCCCAGCAAAACCCTTTTTTGATTTTTTGTTGATTCAGTTTTATTTGATAATACAACGCTTCATTATCAATTAGTTCTTGAACTTTTTTCGCAATCGTTTTTGGAGCATAATCTTCTACTACTACTCCAACTTTATAAGTTTCTACTACCTTTTTTATTTCTGGTAAATTTCCACAAATCATAGGCAATGCTGCATGCAAATAATCAAACAACTTGTTTGGCAGCGAGTATTTAAAACTTAACCCTAAAGGTTCTTCTAAAACCATTCCGATTGTTGCCAACCTTGTATAATTTGGCAATTCTTCATGCGGAATTCTCCCTAAAAAATGAACACGGTTCTCTAGCTTTTCAGTTTTTACAAATTCATGTAATTCGGCTTCAACTTTTCCATAACCGATAATTACTAAATCGATTT
>CAXICE010000296.1:0-2084 GCA_964022045.1 uncultured Polaribacter sp.
TTTAATTGATAGTTTTCTGATGCAATTCCGTTGGCTTCTACATAAAAATTGATGTTATTTTTTGTGTCGGTAAAAGTGTACGAAAATGTTCCGTTTTGTTGCTGTAAAAAATAACTTTGATTGTTATAAAAAATGGTTGCGTCAGTTGGCGTAATATTTCCTTTTGTAACAATTTCTATGGTAAATGGTTTTCCTTGAATTACTTTCAAATTCTCATTTACCAAATGAAACGAAAACGGCGCTGGCGGCACAAAAGCAGTTCTGTGATTTACAACACGTTTAAAAGATGTATTAAACACATTAAAATTACCAGAAATTGTTATCAACAACCAAATAAAAACGGGAATTACAGCGTATTTTAAATATTTTGTATTGGTTTTAAAATTAACTGCTTTTGCAAACGGAATTGGTTGTAATTCTTTTGATTTTTGCTCAATACTTGCCAATAATAAATCCGATTGTTCTTGGCTTTCTTTTAACTGTAAAATATTAATTAATTTATCGCCAACTTCGGTAAAATGAGTTCCGATAATTTTAGAGGATTCTGTAAAAGAAATTCCTTTTTTTAAACCGATTAACTTAAAAATTGGCGTTAGAATAAATCGGAAAAGCAAATACGATTCCACCAAAATAAAAACCCAAAAAAGCACAGTTCTTGCTGTTGGTTTTAACCATAAAAAGTACTCAATAAAAAGCGTAAAAAACAAATATAAAAATCCTAAAGAAAGAAATAAGATGGTTCCTTTAATGAGTTCGTTTGTGTAAAATTTTCGCACAAACTGATGTAGTTTTTCTTCTATGTTTTTGTATGAATTCATGTTGTAATGAATAAAAATAGTGTTTTTTAAATATTTTGCTAGAAAGAAAGTGTTAAACCTTAATAAAAACGATTAAAAACCGTTCTTTTTTCTTTTATCTTTTTTCTCTTCTCTCCTAATAAAAAGTATCTTTGCTTTTTATTTTTTATCATATTTTTCATGGAAAACGTAAGAGTAAGATTTGCTCCAAGTCCAACCGGACCATTACATATTGGCGGTGTTAGAACTGCATTATTTAATTATTTATTTGCTAAAAAACATGGCGGAACTTTTGTGTTACGTGTCGAAGATACAGACCAAACGCGTTATGTTGCCAATGCCGAACAATATATAATTGATGCCTTAAATTGGTGTAATATTCCGTTTGATGAAGGTCCAAATAAAAACGAAAAATTTGGTCCATATCGTCAATCAGAGCGTAAAGATTTATACAAGCAATACGCAGATCAATTGATAGAAAATGGTTGGGCGTATTATGCTTTTGATACTTCAGAGCAATTAGATTTCCACAGAAAAGATCACGAAGAAAAAGGGAAAACTTTTATTTATAATTGGCACAACAGAACAAAAGGGCGTTTGGTAAATTCGTTGGTTTTGTCTGATGAAGAAGTTCAAAATAAAATAAATGCTGGCGAAAATTATGTCATCCGTTTTAAAACTCCACAAGACGAAACGCTTATTATGAGTGATGAAATTCGTGGAACCATTAAAATTGATACCAACACATTAGATGATAAGGTGTTGTTTAAAGCAGACGGAATGCCAACGTATCATTTAGCAAATATTGTTGATGATTATTTAATGGAAATTTCTCACGTTATTCGTGGTGAAGAATGGTTGCCATCAATGCCTTTGCACGTTTTATTATACAGAGCTTTTGATTGGAAAGCACCAAAATTTGCACATTTACCGCTTATTTTAAAACCAGTTGGAAAAGGAAAATTAAGCAAACGTGATGGCGATAAATTAGGTTTTCCGGTGTTTCCTTTAGAATACACAAATGAACAAACTGGCGATGTTTCTCGTGGATATAAAGAAGACGGTTATTTTGCCGATGCTTTTATAAATATGTTGGCTTTATTGGGTTGGAATCCTGGAACAGAACAAGAAATTTTCTCGTTAAAAGAATTAACACAAGTATTTGATTTAAAAAGAGTTAGTAAATCTGGAGCTAAATTTAGTCCTGAGAAAACAAACTGGTTCAATCAACAATACATGCAATCAAAAACAGATGCAGAATTAACAGATTTGTTTTTACCAATTTTA
>CAXICE010000297.1:0-2083 GCA_964022045.1 uncultured Polaribacter sp.
CCGCTGTAGATGGTGTTGCAGACCACTGCCTAGCCACTCGGCCACGACACCCTTTTGGGACGACAAATTTACGCAATTTATCGTTCTAAGCAAGTCTTTTTTACTTTTTACGCTTTTTTGTTAGAATTATAGCAACTTCTTCAACATTTCCGCCAATTGGTGGATTTATTTTTGCAACAGAAACTTTGGCTTTTTTAACCATTATTAATTCATCAAAAATTCTATCTATAATTCTTTGAGCAACATGTTCTAACAACTTGGCTCTTATTGCCATTTCTTCTTTAACAATAAAATTTAAATGTACATAATCTACTGTATCAATTAATTCGTCTGTTTTTGAAGATTTTTGTAAATTTGCCTCGATTTGAATATCAACTCTATAATCTGAGCCTATTTTTGCTTCTTCATCTAAACAACCATGAAAGGCATAAATTTTGATATTATTTACTTGAATTATTCCCATAAAACAAAAGTATTAAAAGTTTATGGAGCATTTAAGCTTTGAACACTAAAAATAAGAAAATGAAATACATAAAAAAAGTTACGAAACTAATATCATTTTCAATTCTAATTGTAAGCTTTACTTCGTGTATTATTAATGATAATATTAAAGACACATCTACTTTAATTAACCCAGGAAATGATCCAAATTTTACAATTGTTGTAAATACCGATAATGTTTTTAAAGATTTTAATCGTAAAATTATTGTTTTTGATATACCCATTTACGCGTTTAGTACGGTAGAAGATTCAAAATTAATTCATGTTGCAAATATTTTAGCGCAATATTTAGATAATGACGAAGATGGTAATGTAGATAACACTACAATTCACTCGCAATTAAAAGCAAATAATTCATTGATTTATTTATGGAAAACAATGGCAGAAAGAGATGCTGTAGTTCCACCAAGCGGATATAATGTTTATGATATGGAAGCAGATGCTGCAAATCTAATTTGGCATTCAAATGGTCGTACTGGCGATTTTGATAATTCTATCAAGTCTGTTTGGATGTTTATTTCAAAAAACGGGCATGAAGTTTCATATCCTGCTGTTTTTAGCAGTCAAGCAAATTCAGAAATTAGTGATGCTATGAATACTGCTCGTGGAGGAAATTTTCAAAACCCTCCAGCAACTTATCCTGCAGGTGCTTGGTATACAAACTCAGAAGCAACTTGTGATTTTTCTTGTCAAGTTAGTAAATATAATTTTTGGATTCTTTCTTCAAAATTAGGCGCAAATGAAAATCGTTTAGCAGATATTCAAAACGAATGGACATTAAACACAAGTGCTAAAGTACAATCTGATGATGTTAAAGCATGGACAATTTTTTCAAATCCTGCTTATAATTTACCTGTTACTTTACCAGACGGAACCTACAAGCATTAAATAATTTTTTATTTATTAAAACCCTTTCAAGATATATCAAAGGGTTTCTTTTTTAATAGAACAACCTCAACTATTTTGCTTAATTTTGTAGCTTCAATCTTTAAGAAAATATGTCAGAAGAAAAATTACCGCTTAACTTTTTAGAGCAAATTATTGAAGAAGATTTGGCTAACGGAATGCCGAAAGAAAATTTACGTTTTCGTTTTCCGCCAGAACCTAATGGATATTTGCATATTGGTCACACAAAAGCAATCGGAATTAGCTTTGGTTTGGGTGAAAAGTACAATGCACCTGTTAACTTGCGTTTCGATGATACAAATCCAGCAAAAGAAGAGCAAGAATATGTAGATGCTATCAAAAAAGATATTACTTGGTTAGGTTATCAATGGGAAAATGAATTGTATTCTTCTGATTATTTTCAACAATTATACGATTGGGCGGTTCAATTAATTAAAGACGGAAAAGCATATATAGATTCGCAATCTTCTGAAGAAATGAGAGTTCAAAAAGGAACTCCAACAGAACCTGGTACAAATAGTCCTTATAGAAATAGAACTGTTGAAGAAAATTTAGATTTATTCAGTAGAATGAAAGCTGGAGAATTTGAAGAAGGAACACATGTTTTAAGAGCTAAAATTGATATGGCTTCACCAAACATGCTAATGCGCGATCCATTAATGTATCGTGTATTAAA
>CAXICE010000298.1:0-2079 GCA_964022045.1 uncultured Polaribacter sp.
GTAATTCTGATTTTGGAACTGTATTAACTCTAGAAAAGTTGCTTACAAAATACTTATTAGAGTCAGACATACTTGATCTAGAAGTAAAATCTCCAGGATTTAACGTACGCATTCCAGATCCATTTAAATTTATTTTATAAGTGTGCGCAAAATAAGGGTCTTGTTTTTTATTAACACCATTAGCGGTAAAATATAACGTTCTTGATTTTTCGTCCAATCCAGAGAATCCAGCTACGTGATAATCTCCATCTGTAACTTGGTTTTTAAGTTTTCCGTTTGAATCATAAAGATAAAAATGTGCCCAACCATCGCGTTCTGCCCAATGTAACATTTCTGTTTCATCATTGAATAAAATTAACGGTCTAGATTCAATATAGGTGTTAAAACGCTCTTCTATTAACACTTTAGATTTTCCTGTTTCTAAATCAGCAACACAGATATCGTATTTTTTACGGTCTCTACTAATTACACTGTAATATAATTTACCTTTTTTTGATAATAATAAAGATGGTCTAAATAGATCATCTCTACTAGATTGTTTAGATGGTGCTCTAAATACTGAAACACTTTGTTGTTTTACAGTGTCTAATTCTACATTTACAATTCGTTTAGTTCTTGTATCAAAAATCATTAATTCTTTTTTAGAAAACTCTGGTTCTCCTGGCATGTGATATTTATACGTTTCTAAAACTGGTCTTTTACTAGACACAGAATTAATTACCCATAAATCTTTAATTTTTCTTGAATCAGATTTTTGGAAAACGAACTTATTAGAATCATGAGACCAAGTTCCCCAAACTCCTTTACGCTTGTCTTTATTCTTGATTTTAGTTTCGTTATTTTCGCCTCTTCCACCACCGCCATAACCGTAGTTTTCAACTCCATCTTTTGTCCATTGGTGCTCAACAATTGTTGAATCTTTTTCGTCTTTTACCGCTTTTAAAAAGTTGGCTTTATCCATCCAGAAGATGTTGAAATTTTTTGAAAATAAAACAATAGAACTATCTGGAGCAATATTTGCCCAACGCTTCCATTTTCTTTCATCTTTTTTATTGTCGATAATTGTCAACCCGTTACCACCTAATCTGTATTCTAGGTGATATACTTTTTTCTCCATTTTAGGCTTTCCTTTCTTCGCTTTTTTACCTTTCTTTTTTTCATCAACTTTAGGAACCTCTTCTGTTGAAGTTACTCTAAAACGAATGGCATTTTCTGCTTTATTAAATTTAAAGCTAAAACGTGGTAAATGCTTTCCATCATAAGGATCTTTTGTGATTTCAGTTAACCATTTTGCCATTTTAACGTTATCAAAAAGTTTTCTTCTTGTTTTTCTATCGGCATCAACAATGTAATAATTTGAACCTTCTGATGTTTTGTATTGATACCAAAATCGGTTTCCTTTTTTTAGCCAATGTGGACTAACTGATGTAGAATGTACTAATTTAGCTAAGTTTTTTGGCGAATATTTTGCTGCTTGTCTGTAGTTTGGTGTTGGTATTTCTTGAGCAAAAGAAATGCTAGAAATAAATACAAAAAGCAATAGTAGTGCGCTTTTTTTCATGATTTAGTTGTTTGGTTTATAGATATAAAAGCTAAAGTTCTTTAAAAGAATTTAGAAATCAAACTTTAAGGAGATTTTTATTCCAACTTTAACATAAATGCATAAAAAAAGTCCTCATTAAAATGAGGACTTTTTACTTTATATTTTACTAAAATTAGTCGGCCAATAAAATTACTTTATTGTCTTTCATTTCAAGTGTTCCAGAATTAATTGCTAATGTTAAAACTTTATCATCATCTGCATGAGGAATCAATTTTCCACTTAATTCTTCCAACTCTAAATGTTCTTGAGTATGTGTATGAATTTCAACTGTTCCTTCTTTTAATATAGAAACAATTGGTGCGTGATTATTTAACATTTGAAAGTTTCCATTTACTCCAGGAACTGATATAGAATCAATTTCTGATGAAAATAAAACAGCTTCTGGTGTTACAATTTCTAAAAACATATCTTTTTTTGTTTTTAAGCTTCAGCTAACATTTTTTCTCCAGCATCAATTGCATCTTGAATTGATCCTC
>CAXICE010000299.1:0-2064 GCA_964022045.1 uncultured Polaribacter sp.
GCAGGAATTATCGCTGGATTTATAGCTAATGGTTTTTCATCAGCACAAGAGCTAAAAAGTAAAAAGGAGAATGAGCAAATTAAAATATAGTAGCTGCGTTTAAAATTCCTCATAAATTTATAGGTTGATTATTGTTATCTTGCTAAATTAGTCAAATAAATAAATCCAAACACGGAATGAAAAGATATTTTCCACTCTTACTTTTACTTGTATTTTTCTTAGATGCATGTAAACCAAAACCTCCAATTTCTTCAGCACAAAAAGACCGACAATTAATAGATTATGTAAATCCGTTTATTGGAACTGGCGGTCACGGACACACATATCCGGGCGCAACAATGCCATTCGGAATGATGCAATTGAGTCCAGATACGCGTTTAGATGGTTGGGATGGATGCTCTGGTTATCATTATTCTGATAATGAAATCTACGGTTTTTCGCACACGCATTTAAGCGGAACAGGCGTTTCTGATTATGGAGATATTTTATTAATGCCAACCAATAAAGTGGTTTTTAATAATGGTGCTGACGGAAAAGATGGATACAAATCTAAGTTTTCTCATGATAAAGAAATTGCAGAACCAGGATTTTATAAAGTACATTTAGAAGATACCAATATTGATGTTGAATTAACAGTTTCTGAACGAAGTGGAATTCAGAAATATCAATTTGCAGACGGTTCTAAGCAAGTAATTATTTTAGATTTAGAACATAGAGACGAAGTGTTGGATTCTAAATTAACCATCAATTCTAAAACTGAAATTTCTGGACATCGTTTTTCGAAAGCTTGGGCAACGGATCAAAAGTTGTTTTTTGATATGTTGTTTTCAAAACCATTTACAAAAGTTACTTTTCTAGATGGTAAAACAGAAGGGAGAAAAGTAAAAGCTGCTTTTGAATTTGACAATACAACAGGAAATGAAATAAGAGTTACCGTCGGAATTTCTCCAGTTGATGAAGAAGGTGCTATTCACAATTGGCAATTAGAAATTGGTAGTAAGTCTTTTGAGCAAGTTAAAAAAGAAGCACAAGAAATTTGGGAAAAGCAATTAGAGAAAATTGTTATTGAAGGCGATAGTTTTGATTATAAAACTAATTTTTATACTTCAATGTATCACACAATGATTGCGCCGAATTTGTATCAAGATGTAGATGGTCGTTATCGCGGAATGGATTTAAAAATCCACGAAACTAAAGATTTTGATTATTATACTGTTTTTTCTCTTTGGGATACATATCGTGCTGCACATCCTTTATATACAATCATTGAGCAAGACAGAACTAATGATTTTATCAATACATTTTTAACCAAATATGACGAAGGCGGAATTATGCCAATTTGGGATTTATCTGCTTGTTATACAGGTTGTATGATTGGTTATCACGCAGTTCCTGTAATTGCAGATGCGTATTTAAAAGGAATTAGAGGTTATGATGTTGACAAAGCTTTTGAAGCGATGAAACATTCTGCAACAAGAGATAAATTAGGTTTGGATTCGTATAAGCAATTCGGATTTATTCCTGTGGAAAAAGAATCAGAATCGGTTTCTAAAACCCTAGAATATGCATACGATGATTGGACCATTGCACAAATGGCAAAATCATTAGGAAAAGACAATGATTATAAAACCTATTTAGAAAGAGCTCAGAATTATAAAAATGTATTTGATCCATCATCATTATTTATGCGTGGACGTTTTAGAAATACGTGGTTCGCACCTTTTGATCCGTACGAAGTAAACTTTAATTATACCGAAGCAAATTCTTGGCAATATAGTTTTTATGTGCCACAAGATGTTTCTGGATTCATTAAATTATTAGGAGGAAAAGGTAAATTAGAAGGACAATTAGATAAACTGTTTGTGGCAGAAAACAATACTTCTGGTCGTCATCAAGTAGATATTACAGGATTAATCGGTCAATATGCACATGGAAATGAACCAAGTCATCACATGGCTTATTTGTATAATTTTGTAAATAAACCGCACAAAACGCAAGAAAAAGTACGCCAGATTTTAACAGAATTGTACACAAATACACCAGACGGAATTTCTGGAAACGAAG
>CAXICE010000300.1:0-2033 GCA_964022045.1 uncultured Polaribacter sp.
TGTCAAAAAAAGCTTTTGAACAAACAAGTGGATTTGCCGATTTAAAAGTTGGAGAAGATATTGATTTGACTTTTAGACTTTGGAAAAACGGATTTGAAACTCAATTGATAGAAAACGCTTTTGTCTATCACAAACGTAGAAGTACAATTAAGCAATTTTTTAAGCAAACTTTTACTTTCGGAACTGCAAGACCACAATTAAATAAACGCTATCCAGCAACTGCAAAAATCACCTATTGGTTTCCGTCTTTATTTATTATTGGGTTTGATATTAGTTGTATTTCAGCCATTTTTGGTTATTGGCAATTGTTAGCTTTCTACGGATTTTATTTTTGTTTAATTTTCTTAGATTCTTTATTTCAAAACAAAAGTTTACAAGTTGCTTTTTTAACTGTAATAACTACGTTTACACAACATTTAGGTTACGGATTGGGTTTCTTAGAATCTAAGTTTTTGAAGAAAAATCGCTAACGGTTTTGTATATGAAAAGTTGCTTTTTTTTTACTAGTGTAGAGTTTCAACATATTTCTACTTTTGAAAGTAAAATAAAATTTTTCAATTCAGTTCAATTACAGTAAATTTTTATATACGTTGTTGTACTTAGTGCTTTTTCAATATTTCAATTAATTTTGTATTTACATATACGTTTTCTCTTCCTAGCTTTTGTGAACTTAAGATTCCTATTTCTTCCAATTTTTTTAAATACCTTGAAGCTGCTTTTCTTTCTACGTTTAGTTTTTCAACAACAAATTCTATTTTAGAATATGGTTGTTCAAAGAGTAGTTCAATTAATTCTTTTCTATAAATCTTTGGTTCTTTTTCTTGTGCTAGTAGTATGGTTTCATTCAATAGTATTTTTATTGAGTTTATTTTCTCAATGGTTCTGTTGGATGTTACTTCAACAGCTTTTAACATATAAATGATATACTCAGACCATTCGTTTGTATTATTGACCGTATTTAGTAAACGATAATAATCTGCTTTATTTTCGTTTATATATGAACTTAAATATAAAATAGGTATATCTAAAAGGTCATTTATTATTAAGTATAGAATATTTAGTATTCTTCCTGCTCTACCATTTCCATCATAAAAAGGGTGGATACTTTCAAATTGATAATGCAAGATTGCTAAATTAATTAGAGGGTTTAAATCGTTTTGTTTAACATTAAAATGTTCTAAAAAATTGCCTAATAAATCTAATATTTCGTCTTTTTCTTGTGGTGGTGTATAGACTATTTCTCCCGTTTTATCGTTTTTTAGAACAGTTCCAGCCATTGAGCGAATTCCTGCATTATTTTCGATAATGGTTTTTTGAATAATTTCTATATCTTTTAGCTTTAAAAATCCTTGTTTCTGAATTAATTCAAAACCTGAAAAAATTGCACTTCTGTAATTTATAACTTCCTTAACTTGAGTTGGTTGTTTTGTATTTGTCGCTAAAGCTTTATATAATTCATCTTGTGTTGTAATAATGTTTTCTATTTCCGAACTATCTTTAGCTTCTTGTAAGACAACAGCATTTATCAACATTTCTTGATTAGGAATAGTTTTAGCAATTCCTTTTAATTCTCCTAATGAATTTGAAGATTTACTCAATTGACGAAGAATTTCAATAGTTTCTACTTTTTCTCTTTTTGGTGGAAGTTTTGCAAGTTTATTGATTTGGGACATTTTATCTCTTGTGAATTACATATGTACCAAAAATACAAAAAATAGTTCAATTAAACTCAATATGAGACTTTTTGTCCCGCATTAAGTACAACGTAAACACGATTATGCAACGTTTTAATAAACACCTGTTTAATAAATAGCATTCAAACTCTTAATTTGTAAATCATCTAAGTTTTTTACATCCGAAGTAAACTCAATTGTAATTGGTTCATTGGGTAATACATCAAAAAAGTTATCAGAAAAATGACCTTTATTTTTACTGAACAAAAAGACATCTTTTTGTAAAACACTACTTTTTAAAGTAATTGAAAATCCAGTTGTAGTTTTTGTAATTTCTTTTGTGATTTTTCCTTTTGTTAA
>CAXICE010000301.1:0-2028 GCA_964022045.1 uncultured Polaribacter sp.
ATAAATGCAATAAAGTTGTTTTTCCAATACCAGATTCTCCTAAAATTAAGATATGTTCATTATTTTTTAATTCAATATTCGGAAAATTAAATGAGGCACTATTTGGATAAGAAAAAGAAACATTAGCTGTTTGGAGCATTGCAAAAAAAGTTTGAAAGGTAAATATAAAATATTACTAATTTTAAAGTTGTTTAAAAATGATAAAAATTTATTAAAATTTCAATTTTTGCTATAACTTGCATAAAATTTAAGCAATCAATTTCATTGAAAAATATTTTTACAAATAGTACAATTCCAGAGAAATACAACATTCAGAAACCATACACTCAAAAAACCTATTTGATAAATGGCGAACTGAAAGAATGGAAAGGAGAAACTGCATCGGTTTTTTCGCCAATTTATCAAAAAAAGAGAGAAGGAGAATTAGAGCAAGTATTATTAGGAACCATTCCAAATCTTTCAGAAAAAGAAGCCTTAGCTTCTTTAGAATCTGCTTGTAATGCATACGATAAAGGAAGAGGAATTTGGCCAACAATGAAGGTTGAAGAGCGCATTTCTTGTATAGAAAATTTTGCAGAAATGATGTTGGAAACCAGAGACGAGGTTGTGAATTGGTTGATGTGGGAAATTGGAAAACCTTACGAAGAGTCTTGTAATGAATTTGACAGAACAATTGACTATATAAACGATACCATTTCTAACTTAAGAGAAATGGATCAAAAACATTCTGAGATTAAAAACCATAACGGAATTTTAGCACAAGTTCGAAGAGCGCCTTTAGGTGTTGTATTGTGTTTAAGTCCGTATAATTATCCGTTAAACGAAACTTTTTGTTTGTTGATTCCTGCTTTAATTATGGGAAATACAACCATTTATAAACCTGCAAAACACGGAATTTTATTATTATCACCTTTGTTAAAAGCGTTTCAAAAATGTTTTCCAAAAGGCGTTGTAAATATTATTTACGGAAGCGGAAGAACTTTGGCAACTCCAATTTTAAAATCCGGAAAAATTGATGTGTTGGCATTGATTGGAAATAGTAAATCGGCAAATATTTTACAAGAATATCATCCAAAGAAAAACAGATTGCGTTTGGTGTTGGGTTTAGAGGCAAAAAATCCTGGAATTATTATGCCAGATTGCGATTTAGATTTGGCAGTAAAAGAATGCGTTTTGGGTTCATTGGCTTTTAATGGACAACGTTGTACAGCGTTAAAAATATTGTTTGTACATGAAGATATTGTTGAAGAATTTAATCAAAAATTTCTAGAAGAAGTTCAAAAATTAAATTGTGGTTTGCCTTGGGATGAAAGTGTAAATATTACGCCTTTGCCAGAACCAAATAAACCAAATTACATTCAAGAATTAATTGACAACGCCACAAAAAAAGGCGCAAATATTTTGAATGAAAATGGTGGTGAAACAATGTTCAGCTTTGTAAATCCAGCAGTTTTATATCCTGTAAACGAAACTATGAAAGTGTATCATGAAGAACAATTTGGACCTGTAGTTCCAATTCTTTCTTTCAAAAATATTGATGAACCTTTAGAATACATTTCAAACTCAAATTACGGACAACAAGTAAGTCTGTTTAGCAACAATCCAGCTTCTTTAGCGCCATTAATTGATTCGTTGGTAAATCAAGTTTGTAGAGTAAATATCAACACAAAATGTCAACGCGGACCAGATGTGTTGCCTTTTGTTGGACGAAAAGATTCGGCCGTAAGTACATTAAGTGTTTACGATGCGTTACGTACTTTTTCTATCCGAACGTTGGTTGCGTTTAGAAGCACAGAAGCAAATGATAAAATTTTATCTGATTTATTAGAAAATAATACGTCAAATTTTTTGAGAAAAAAGTAAGAAACTACGAAACTTGTCCGCCGTTTGTAATTTTTTCTGCTGGCTCAACAAAAGCTAATTTTCCGTCTGGAGTATCCGTCATTAAAATCATTCCTTGACTTTCTACGCCGCGTAATTTTCGTGGAGCTAAATTGCATAAAACAGTAACTTGTTGTCCAATAATAT
>CAXICE010000302.1:0-2023 GCA_964022045.1 uncultured Polaribacter sp.
TAGAAGCGTTTATTGATTGGTCTCCGTTTTTTAGAAGTTGGGATTTACATGGAAAATATCCATCAATTTTAAAAGATGAAATTGTAGGCGAACAAGCAGTTGAATTATTTAATGATGCTCAAGAATTATTACAAAGAATTTTTGATGAAAAATTATTAAAAGCAAAAGCTGTTTTTGGATTATTTCCTGCAAACTCTATAAATGATGATGATATTGAAATAAATTTATCGAAATGTCTCCTCGAGCGCAGTCGAGAGGTTAAAAATCTTGAGGAAAAAGAAGGTCTCGACTGCGCTCGACCTGACAGGTTAACTTTCCTAACACTTCGTCAGCAATTAAAAAAACGAGCAGGAATTCCAAATCATGCGTTAGCAGATTTTATTGCGCCAAAAGAAACAGGAATTCAAGATTATATCGGTGCTTTTTGTGTTTCAACAGGTTTTGGAACGGAAGAATTAGCTGTGAAATTCGAAGCAGAAAACGACGATTACAATTCCATAATGATAAAAGCTTTAGCAGATAGGTTGGCAGAAGCTTTTGCAGAATATGTACACAAAGAAATTAGAACAAAACATTGGAGTTACGCATCAAACGAAAACCTTTCTAACGAAGATTTAATTAAAGAAAACTATAAAGGAATTCGTCCTGCGCCTGGTTATCCTGCATGCCCAGATCATTTAGAGAAAACTACCATTTGGCAATTGTTAAATGTGAAAGAAAGAATAGGAGTTGAACTTACGGATAGTTTAGCAATGTGGCCAGCAGCAAGTGTTTCTGGTTATTATTTTGGTAACGAGCAAGCTAAATATTTTGGAGTTGGAAAGATAACTGGTGATCAAGTAGAAGATTATGCGAAGAGAAGAAATATATCAATTGATGAAGCCAGTAAATGGTTGAATCCTAATATTAAAGATTAAGATGAAAGTTACAGAACACATACAAAAAGCAAATAAAGAAACGCAATTTTCATTTGAGATTTTACCACCTCTAAAAGGAGCGCATATTCAATCTATTTTTGATAATATTGATCCGTTAATGGAGTTTAAACCACCGTTTATTGATGTTACTTATCATCGTGAAGAATATATTTTTAAAGAATTAGAAAATGGACTTTTAAAAAAGCAAGTGGTAAAAAAACGACCAGGAACTGTTGGGATTTGTGCTGCAATTCAGAATAAATATCAGGTTGATGCTGTGCCTCATATTTTGTGTGGAGGTTTTACAAAAGAAGACACAGAGAATTTTTTAATCGATTTAGATTTTTTAGGAATTGATAATGTTGTGGCACTTCGTGGCGATGCTGTAAAAAATGAAACCTATTTTAAATCAGAAAAAGAAGGACATCAATTTGCATCAGAATTGGTGAGTCAAATAACTGATTTAAATGCGGGGAAATATTTAGATGATGCATTGTTAAATTCTTCAAAAACCAATTTTTGCATTGGTGTTGCTGGTTATCCAGAGAAACATATGGAAGCGCCAAGTTTAGATTCTGATATTCATTTTCTAAAACAAAAAATTAAAAACGGTGCAGATTATATCATTACACAAATGTTTTTTGACAATCAAAAGTATTTCGATTTTGTAAAAAAGTGTAGAAAAGCAGGAATTACAGTTCCAATTATTCCGGGATTAAAACCCATGTCAACTAAAAAACAACTGAATTTAATTCCGCATAGATTTAAAGTCGATTTGCCAAATAATTTAATAAACGAAGTGGTTAAATGTAAAGACAATAAGGCGATTCGTCAAGTTGGAATTGATTGGTGTATTGAGCAAAGCAAAGAGTTAATTGCTAATAATGTGCCGTTATTGCACTATTATTCGATGGGGAAATCAACAAATATTCAGCAAATAGCAAGCGGAGTTTTTTAATATAAAAAGGATTGATATTGCTATTATAAAAACTAATTTCTTAATCTGTAAAAAGGTAAAATATTTGATTACTTTTGTAATGTAAAATAGAAATAACAACTTAAAAATAAATAAAATGGCATTAGAAATTACAGATGCAAACTTCGAA
>CAXICE010000303.1:0-2023 GCA_964022045.1 uncultured Polaribacter sp.
ATATTATTGGACAACAAGTTACTGTTTTATGCAATTTAGCTCCACGAAAATTACGTGGCGTAGAAAGTCAAGGAATGATTTTAATGACAGATACTCCAGACGGAAAATTAGCTTTTATTGAACCATCAGAAAAGATTCAAAACGGCGGACAAGTTTCGTAAATAAAAAGTATCATTTACTATATTAGCAACCTCACAGTAACCTGTGAGGTTTTTTCTTTTAAACTCTATTACATGCAACTTCTAAATTACATCAAACAACAAATACAAGTTTCTGAAAAGTCAATTCAAGCCACTTTAGAATTACTAAATGAAGATTGTACCATTCCGTTTATTGCACGTTACAGAAAAGAGCGTACAGGAAATTTAGATGAAGTTGAAATAGGTAATATCGTTAAATGTAAAGAATCATTTGAAACCCTAGAAAAACGTAAAAAAGCAATTTTAAAAGCTCTAGAAGAGCAAGGTGTATTGACAAGTGAATTAGCACAAAAAATTGAGGTAGTTAAAGACCTTATTTCTTTAGAAGATTTGTATTTACCATTTAAGAAAAAGCGAAAAACAAAAGCAGAAACTGCTCGTTTAAATGGACTTGAACCTTTGGCTAAAATGATTATGAGTCAGCGTATAAACGATTTAGACTATACAGCTACTAAATATATTTCTAACGAAGTAATATCACTAGAAAAAGCATTAGAAGGCGCACGTTTTATCATTTCAGAATGGATTAATGAACGTACTGATATTAGAAACAATATTCGAACGCAATTAGAACGTTTTGCAAACATTTCAACAAAAGTAATTAAGACCAAGTCATCCGAAGAAAAAGCACAAAAATTCAAACAATATTTTGATTGGAGTGAATCGCTACAACGAATTCCTTCACACAGATTATTAGCCATTTTACGTGCAGAAGAAGCTGGATTTATTCGTGTAAAGATTGAAATAGATTCAGAAAGAACACTTTCTAGAATAGAAGGTCGAATCATTCGTTCTCAAAACGAATGTGCTACACAAATTAAAGAGGCTATTAAAGATGCGTATAAACGATTATTATTTCCATCTTTATCTAATGAAGCGTTATCAATTGCAAAAGAAAAAGCAGATACAGAAGCTATCATTGTTTTTGCCAATAATTTAAAACAGTTATTATTAGGCGCTCCTTTAGGAGAAAAAAACATCTTAGCCATAGATCCTGGTTTTAGAACCGGCTGTAAAGTGGTTTGTTTAAATAAACAAGGAGATTTACAACACAATGAAACTATTTTTCCTCATGCTCCACAAAATAAATTTACAGATGCAATTAAAAAAATAAGTTCATTAACTGATGCTTATAAAATTGAAGCTATTGCGATAGGAAATGGAACTGCTTCTAGAGAGACTGAGCAATTAATTCATAAAATTCAATTTAAAAATAACGTAGAAGTTTATGTTGTTAACGAAGCTGGAGCCTCTATTTATTCAGCATCAAAAGTTGCAAGAGACGAGTTTCCTAATTATGATATTACGGTTCGTGGAGCTGTTTCTATTGGAAGACGTTTGGCAGATCCGTTAGCAGAATTGGTTAAGATTGATGCAAAATCTATTGGTGTTGGTCAATATCAGCATGATGTAGATCAGACAAAGCTAAAAAAATCATTAGATATTGTTGTAGAAAGTTGTGTAAATACCGTTGGTGTAAATATTAATACAGCAAGCGAATCACTGTTGAGCTATGTTTCTGGAATTGGTCCAAAATTAGCAGAAAACATTGTGAGTTACAGAAATGAAAATGGCTCTTTTTCATCAAGAAATGAAATTAAAAAAGTAGCACGTTTGGGAGGAAAAGCTTTTGAACAGTCTGCAGGATTTTTAAGAATCAAAAGTGCTAAAAACCCTTTAGATAATTCGGCAGTACACCCAGAAAATTATGCTTTAATTTCAAAAATGGCGAAAGATTTAAAATCAAATGTTGCTGACTTAATTGGAAACACCTCTTTGTTGAAAAAGATTGATTTACAAAATTACATTTCTACAAAAATTGG
>CAXICE010000304.1:0-2018 GCA_964022045.1 uncultured Polaribacter sp.
TGTTACTTGTTTTTGCTACTTGTTTTAATTTGTTGATAATAGCAGTTTTAGAAGTGATAATTACATTCCAACAAGCATCAGAAATGTATAATTGTTGCACTAAATTGTGTTCAAATTCTTGCTCAATACTTTGTAAAAGCAAGAATAAATAATCATCAACATTATCAGATTTTGGTTGGACTCTTACCAGCATTTTAACAGGATTAATGCGTTCGCAAAACAATAACATTCTCTCGTAGGCTTGCAATTTTATAGGTAAAGCTTCTTTTTTTCTGTCAGCAAACAAATCAACTTTTTGTTGACTGTTTTTTGTTTTTGCTTGTAGTTTTAAATAGTAAAATCCAATAATTCCGATTAATAAAATAATACCTGTAATTTCTAAAGAGTTAAGGTTCATCAATTAAAATTTAATAAATTTATATCCGTTATTTTGATATTGTAATAAGGCTGTCATTGCAGAAAGCGCAAACTTTACATTTGGATTTACTAATGATTTGTCCATTTTTCTAAAACTTGCAGTTTGACCACAAATAATGATGTCAACTCCAGCTTCGGTCAATTCTTTAATCAGTTTTGTATTTGGATTTACAACACCAAATTTGGTTTTATAAGCACCATCAGTTAAAACATCTTTCCAAGCAGCGCCATGAATGGTCATTGCAACTTTTAATTGAGTTGGTTTCATGCCTTCATCAGCATGCATATTTAAAAAACGAGCAGCAGTTACAATGTTTTTATTAATAACATTATATTTTGAGGAAGTATTAGAAACATCAAAAATTACTTTTAATTCTGCAGAAGTATCCGTTTTAATATCTGGATTTTCAACTTTAAAAGTTTGACCAAAATTTTTAATTATTTTTCCGTTTACTCTATTGTTTTGCGATAAAACTAAAGTTGAAAACAGTGTAAACAGTGCTAAAAAGAAGTGCTTTTTCATGATAAATAAATTATTGTGGTAAATGTATTTATAATTTTATGAATTAGTAAATAAAATTGATGAACATTGCCTAAATTTACGTTTTAAAACTTTCCGATTTGTCAAACTATTTAGATTCTTTAAATCCGGCTCAAAAAGACGCGGTTTTACAAAAAGATGGCCCAATGATTATTATTGCTGGTGCAGGTTCTGGTAAAACACGTGTGTTAACTTACAGAATTGCACACTTAATGCAACAAGGTGTTGATTCGTTTAATATTTTATCATTGACCTTTACAAATAAAGCGGCAAGAGAAATGAAAGAGCGTATTGCCGGTGTTGTTGGCGTAAGCGAATCTAAAAATCTTTGGATGGGAACTTTTCACTCCGTTTTTGCAAGAATTTTACGTTCTGAAGCAGACAAACTAGGTTTTCCATCAAACTTTACAATTTACGATACACAAGATTCGGTACGTTTAATTACATCGATTATTAAAGAAATGCAATTGGATAAAGACCGATACAAACCAAAACAGATTTTGGGAAGAATATCGTCTTTAAAAAATAGTTTAATTACCGTAAACGCCTATTTTAATAATGCTGATTTGGTAGAAGCAGATTTACATGCAAGCAGACCAAAAGTTGGTGATATTTATAAAGAATATGTAGCTAGATGCTTTAAATCTGGCGCGATGGATTTTGATGATTTACTGTTAAGAACCAATGAAGTTTTGGCACGTTTTCCGGAAGTGTTGGCAAAATATCAAGACCGATTTAGATATATAATGGTTGATGAGTATCAAGATACAAATCACTCGCAATATTTAATTGTAAAAGCATTGGCAGACCGATTTCAAAACATTTGTGTGGTTGGTGATGATTCGCAAAGTATTTATAGCTTCCGTGGTGCAAACATCAATAATATTTTAAATTTTCAGAAAGATTATCCAGGTGTAAACACGTTTAAGTTAGAGCAGAATTATCGTTCTACAAAAAACATTGTAAATGCCGCAAACTCTGTTATCGAGAAAAATAAAACGCGTTTAGATAAAGTGGTTTGGACTTCGAATGATGAAGGTGAACAAATAAAAGTGATGCG
>CAXICE010000305.1:0-2012 GCA_964022045.1 uncultured Polaribacter sp.
GACGTTTGGTAAATCCCCAATTGGTTGGAAAAAACTTTTTAATGGCTTTCATAAAGAGTGATGAAACACCAGCCATTATAGAAAAAGTAATTAAAATCCCGATGGTAAAGAAGAGTCCGTTTTTGGCATCGTCAAGCAACCAAAAAGAAAACAAAAAGATAAAAAACAAAATAGCACCTAAGGTTAACATTCTTGCTTTTCTAGGTTTTACCAAATCTTCTTCATTTCCTCTTAACACTTCTAACGGAGATACATACCAAGTTCCTAATAAAGGCAATAATGCAAATAAAACAGACATTAAAATCCCTAATAATATTCCCATAAAAATGGGCTGTGCAGCAATTGAAATCTCTACATCAAACGGTAAGAACTCTTGCAAAATATACGGAAAAGCGTATTGTAATGCAGTTCCGATTGCAGATCCTAAAAGTCCACCAATCAAACCAATTCCGACAATCTGAATCAAATAAATTAAAAAAGATTGCTTTCTAGAAGCGCCTAAACATTTTAAAACTGCAACGTTTTTTAGTTTCTCTTTGATGTAAATGTGTACGGAGCTTGCAATACCAACACAACCTAATAATAAAGCGATAAAAGCGGCTAAATTTAAGAATCTACTTACATTATCATAACTTCTTCCTAGTCGTGCGCTTGTACTTGTATGTGTATCTAAATCTGCATTCTCATCATCTAAAATAGGATCAATTTTTTTGTCCAAAGCTTCCAAATCCATTGTTGGCGCGACAAAAAAGTACTGGTATTCTTTTCTACTTCCTACTTGTAACAATTCGGTTTCTTCAATAAATCTGAATGGAATTAAAACGGTTGGTGCCACAGAAGTTGAAATTGCTGTACTACCCGGAATTGCTTTTAATTTACCAATAATCTGAAACGTGAGTTTTCCTAGTTTTATAGAGTCACCAGGTTGTACATTGTATTGTAACATTAAAGTTGCATCTACCAATGCGCCACCTAAATTTTGATAATTTGCAGCTGCGTTTGCAGGTTCTGTATCTAACGTTCCATAAAAAGGAAAGTTCCCTTCAATGGCTCTTACTTTTACTAATTTTGTTCCGTCGTTTTTTGGAAAAGCTGCCATCGAAACAAAATTTACTTCGGATGCAGACGGATTTAAAGAATCTATAATTGCCAATACTTTTTCGTTCGGCAATTTTCTGCTATCAATAATAAAATCTGCGCCCATTAAGGCTTTTGACTGATTTTTAATATTGTCTTTTAAGTTTTCGCTAAATAATTGGATAGAAACTACTGCGGCAATTCCTAAGATAATAGACGCCATAAAAAGCATCAATCTAGAAAGACTTGCTTTTCCGTCTCGCCAAGCCATTTTAAATAGCCAACGCATCGAAGTTTTTTGAGAAGATTTGCTCATTATACAGCCAATGTTTTTTCGTTAGAAACAATCTTTCCGCCTTTTAATCTTAATATTTGCTGTGTTCTATTTGCCAATTCTAAATCGTGTGTAATAATCACTAAAGTTGTGCCTGCTTCTTTATTTAATTGAAACAATAACTGAATCACTTTCTCTCCAGTTTCTTCATCTAAATTCCCAGTTGGTTCATCCGCAAATAAAATAGTTGGTTTGTTAGAAAACGCTCTCGCCAAAGCAACACGTTGTTGTTCTCCGCCAGATAATTGCGACGGATAATGGTGCATTCTGTCTGCTAAGCCTACTTTTTCTAATAACTCCTTCCCTACTTTACTCGCATTTTTTTCGCCTTGTAATTCCAACGGAACAATCACATTTTCTAACGCAGTTAAAGTTGGTAATAATTGAAAATTTTGAAAGATAAATCCGACTTCTTTATTACGTAACAAAGCGCGTTCATCTTCATCTAAATCATTTAAATTACTACCACATAATTCGATATTACCAGCACTTGGAGAATCCAAACCAGCACACAAACCTAACAAAGTAGTTTTTCCGCTTCCAGATGGTCCTACAATAGAAAAAATACTTCCTTTTTCTACTTCAAATGAAATATCATTTA
>CAXICE010000306.1:0-2012 GCA_964022045.1 uncultured Polaribacter sp.
CAGATTTTTATTCTGACAAATATTATTTCGTTTTTTTCAAAAAAAAGCAGAAATCATATCTTTTTACAAAATTCTACTAGATAAAAATTTCGCTTTTGAGAGGTTTTTGTTGTTTGTGAAAAATCAATCAAAATAAAAATTACTGTTATTAAAAATAAAGTCATTTTTAAGCGATTTAAGACACTTTTACGTAATTAACAAATGTTGATAATTACAATACAAATCATTCAATTCTCTTTTTATAAATTCAATATTTTCTTAAATTTGTTAGGTTAGATTTCGTCTTTTTAAGACGATTTTTTTTAGATTTCTCGATACAATTTCGATGAAAAATCGAAATCACTCGAAATGACATTGCATATTAACTTTTAACTCAAAATAAATGAGCGAAGAAAACAAAAATAATTATGATGCTTCCAGTATTCAGGCATTAGAAGGAATGGAGCACGTTAGAATGCGTCCTTCAATGTATATTGGAGACGTTGGCGTACGTGGTTTACATCATTTAGTATACGAAGTTGTAGACAACTCTATTGATGAAGCCATGGGTGGTTATTGTGATACAATTGATGTTACCATTAACGAAGACAATTCTATAACAACCAAAGATAATGGTCGTGGAATTCCGGTTGGAATTCACAAAAAAGAAGGCGTTTCTGCATTACAAGTTGTAATGACAAAAATTGGTGCTGGTGGTAAATTCGATAAAGATTCTTATAAAGTTTCTGGAGGATTGCACGGAGTTGGTGTAAGTTGTGTAAACGCATTATCTGAACACTTAACTGCAACGGTTCATAAAGAAGGAAAGGTTTGGCAACAAGAATATTCTAAAGGAAAAACTTTATATCCTGTTAAAACAATTGGTGAAACCGATTTTACTGGAACCATTGTTACTTTTTTACCAGATACATCAATATTTCAGCAATCTACTGAATACAATTACGAAACGCTAGCAACACGTATGCGTGAATTGGCTTATTTGAATAAAGGTATCACCATTACCTTAACAGATAAAAGAAACACAGATGATGAAGGAAACTTTATTTCTGAAACGTTTCACTCTAAAGAAGGTTTACCAGAATTTATCAAATATTTAGATTCTACTCGTGAGCAATTAACAGCTACGGTAATTTCTATGGAAGGTGAGAAAAACGGAATTCCGGTTGAAGTTGCCATGGTTTATAATACATCGTATTCAGAGAATTTACATTCGTATGTAAACAACATTAATACACACGAAGGAGGAACACATTTATCTGGTTTTAGACGTGGTTTAACACATACGTTAAAAAAATATGCTGACGAATCTGGTTTATTGAAAAATGTAAAGTTCGAAATTGCTGGTGATGATTTCCGTGAAGGATTAACAGCCATTGTTTCTGTAAAAGTTGCAGAACCACAATTTGAAGGACAAACAAAAACAAAATTAGGAAACAGAGAAGTTTCTTCTGCAGTTTCTCAAGCAGTTTCAGAAATGTTAACTGATTATTTAGAGGAAAATCCTAATGATGCAAAAACCATTGTTCAGAAAGTAATTTTAGCTGCAACCGCAAGACACGCAGCACGTAAAGCCAGAGAAATGGTGCAACGTAAAACGGTAATGTCTATTGGTGGTTTACCTGGTAAATTATCTGACTGTTCTGAAACGGATCCAGCACAATGTGAAATTTTCTTAGTTGAGGGAGATTCGGCAGGTGGAACTGCAAAACAAGGACGTGATAGAAACTTTCAAGCAATTTTACCATTGCGTGGAAAAATCTTAAATGTTGAAAAAGCAATGCAACACAAAGTTTTTGAAAATGAAGAAATCAAAAACATGTTTACGGCTTTAGGTGTTTCTATCGGAACGGAAGAAGATCCAAGAGCTTTAAACCTATCTAAAATTAGATATCATAAAGTAGTAATTATGTGTGATGCCGATGTAGATGGATCGCATATTGCTACCTTAATTTTAACTTTCTTCTTTAGATATATGAGAGAAATGGTAGAGCAAGGTTATATTTACATTGCAA
>CAXICE010000307.1:0-2008 GCA_964022045.1 uncultured Polaribacter sp.
CGTCATTCAGATCATCATTATAACGGAAGTAAACATTATCAAATATTAAAATCATTACCCGAAAGTCCGCAAATGCCAACAGGTTATCCAGGAATGATGATTCTGGCTTTAATTCCGCCTTTATGGTTTTCAGTGATGAATAATAAACTACAAGAAGAATAATATTTATGAATATTCCAGCAATCCTTCAAGCACAAAAAAAGTATTTTGTATCACAACAAACTAAAGATATTTCAACCAGAAAACAGCTTTTAAAAAAGTTACTTTCTGAAGTTATAAAAAGAGAAAAAGACATTGTAAATGCGTTGTATTTAGATTTCAAAAAATCGGAATATGAAAGTGTAATGACAGAAACGTCGATTGTAATTTCTGATTTGAAAAGAACCATCAAAAAAATGCATCATTGGGCAAAACCACAAAGTGTAATGCCTGCAATCTTAAATTTTCCGTCTTCAAGTAAAATCTACAAAGAACCTTACGGTGCCGTTTTAATAATTGCGCCTTGGAATTATCCTTATCAATTAGCATTGGTTCCGTTAATTGGTGCAATTGCCGCAGGAAATACGGTGGTTTTAAAACCATCAGAATTAACACCAAACACAAGTAAAATTACCAAAGAAATTTTAGAAGCTGTTTTTAATGAAAATTTAGTTGCTGTAATTGAAGGTGGCGTAGAAGTTTCTACCGAATTATTAGCACAACGTTGGGATTATATTTTCTTTACCGGAAGTGTACAAGTTGGTAAAATTGTTGCAAAAGCTGCAGCGCAATTTCTAACTCCAGTTACCTTAGAATTAGGTGGAAAAAATCCTTGTATTATTGACGAAACTGCAAATATTAAATTATCAGCAAGAAGAATTGTTTGGGGGAAATTTATCAATGGCGGACAAACATGTATTGCGCCAGATTATTTATTGATTCACAAATCAGTAAAAGAAAAATTTGTAACGCATTTTAAAGAAGAAATTAAAATTGCTTATGGAGAAAACCCTGAGAATTCAACAGATTATCCTCGTATTGTAAATCAACGAAATTTTGACCGATTAGCATTAATGCTAGAAAACGAAAATCATTTAGTTGGTGGAAAAACAAATAAAGAAGACAATTACATTGCTCCTACTTTAATTGACGAACCAAATTTAGATAGCGAAGTAATGAAAGGTGAAATTTTTGGACCGATTTCTCCTGTGATTTCTTATGAAACTGAAGAAGATTTAGAAAATATCATTTATAAATACGAAAAGCCATTAGCGTTATACGTTTTCACAAAAAAGAAAAAATTTGCTAATAAAATGATTGCCAAATACTCTTTTGGTGGCGGAACCATAAACGACACAACAGTACATTTTGCAAATCATAATTTACCTTTTGGCGGCGTTGGAGAAAGTGGCGTTGGTGCGTATCACGGCAAACAAACTTTTGATGTTTTTTCTCACAAAAAAGGAATTACAAAACGCTATAATTGGTTAGATCTTCCTATAAGATATGCGCCATATAAAGGAAAATTAAAAACACTAAAAGCTTTCATGAAGCTACTTTCATAAACCAACTATGACAAAAGAAAAAACAGTTTCAGAAGCGATTCAATATAGACGCTCTGTTAGAATTTTTGACGCCGAAAAACCAATTGAAACAGCATTGGTTAAAAAATGTATTGAACAAGCAAGCCTTGCTCCAAACAGCAGCAACATGCAATTGTGGGAATTTTACCACATCACTTCTAAAGATATGATTGCTAAATTGGCACCTTTATGTTTCAATCAAAATGCTGCAAAAACCGCACAGCAATTAGTGGTTTTTGTGGTGAGAAAAGATTTGTGGAAAAAACGTGCAAAATCGAATTTACAATATTTAGATACAGTTTTCGGGAAGAACAATCCGAAGTCTGAACAAAGCAGCAGAGAAAAAGTTGGTAGAAATTATTACGGAAAACTAATTCCGTTTGTTTATGGTGATTTTCTAGGGATTTTTGGCTGGCTCAAATATTTAATGATTTTAATTACCGGAA
>CAXICE010000308.1:0-2002 GCA_964022045.1 uncultured Polaribacter sp.
CTTATGAAAAAGCTGGTTTAGAAGCTACTCCAGAAATGTTGAAAAACAGAAAAGCATGGTTAGATAAAAAGTAATATCTAAATACTTAACATAAAAAACGCCGAGCATTGCTCGGCGTTTTTAGTTTTATTCTAATATGAAATTAAAACTTCTCAAAAGTTATATCATCTATTCTAATTCTATTATTTAAATCAATAGTTACTTTTGTTACCTCTATTGTTGAAAGGTGAAAACCATTGTATTTTTTATCAAGTTCTTTAATTTTTTTTAAATCCCAATCAAACAATAATTTCTTTGTTTTTTCAGAAATAAAGACACCTTCAGTTTCATCTAATTCGGTGTTATAAAAGCTAAAACTATAATTTCCTTCACTATTAAATATAGAAACATAAGTAGTTGGCTCTTCTATTTTTGTGCTTCTTAAAAGATAAAAAGGTAAATCTTTTTTTAAAAAGAGTAATTTTTTTGCTTTATACGCTTTGACAATAATTTTTTCTTCTCGTTTATTTTTCTTTAAAGTTTTTGAAAGTGGCTCTATAAAACTTCCGTTTTTATTATCATATCTAACTTTTTTATAAAGTTTTCGTTCTTCTTTAAAAACTTTATTAGTTGCTTTAATAAAAACATCGTTTGAAGCACAAGAAGAAATAAAGATTATTAATAATAAAAAGGCATATTTTTTCATAATAATAAAAGTATAAAAAAACGCCGAGCATTGCTCGGCGTTTTTAGTTTATATCAAAAGAAAACTTATTTCTTCTTTGGATTGTCTCTATTCATTTCAGTAATATCTACACTTGTAGCTTCTTTTCCTAAAAAGTATTTACTAAAGTGATCTGCACGTAACCAGAAAGAATATTCTGTCATTCTACCAAATCCATGACGTTGCCCTGGCATCAACATAAATTTAAAACGTTTGTTCGCTTTAATCAATTCGTTTGCCATTCTTATCGTTCCTGCTGGATGTACATTATTATCAACATCACCATGAATCAACATTAAATGTCCTTTCAGGTTTTTTGCTAAAGATTGATTGTAGTCAATTTTATATTTATAAGTCGATTTTCCTTTACTATCAATTTCTTCCTTTACTCCATGATGCGTTTCACTCCACCAAGAATTATAAACTCTATTATCGTGATTTCCTGCTGATGAAACTGCTGCTTTAAAGAAGTCTGGATACACCAACATAGCTGCTGTAGACATAAATCCACCACCAGAATGTCCGTAAATTCCAACTTTAGAAATATCAATATACTTGTGTTTGTTTGCCAATTGCTCAGCAACATATTTTTTATCAGCCAAACCGTAATCTCTTAAATTACCATATCCGTAGTTATGATACCATTTAGATCTGTCTGGATGTCCACCTCGATTTCCTAATGTAATTACTACAAAACCAACTTGTGCCATTCTATCTAAACGATCCATTCTATAAGAAAAAGATTTGTTTACAGATTCTGTTTGCGGACCAGGATATACATATTCTAATAATGGATATACTTTTGTAGAATCAAAATCAAAAGGTTTGTACATTACTCCGTATAAATCTGTAATTCCGTCATCAGCTTTTACTTTAAATGGCTCAGGAAATTTATATCCTGTTGCAAATAATTGCGATAAATCTGCTTCTTCTAATTTCATTACTAATCTTCCGTCAGCAGAACGTAATTCTGATTTTGGAACTGTATTAACTCTAGAAAAGTTGCTTACAAAATACTTGTTAGAGTCAGACATACTTGATCTAGAAGTAAAATCTCCAGGATTTAACGTTCGCATTCCAGATCCGTTTAAATTTACTTTATACATGTGCTCATAATACGGATCTTGATTTTTGCTAACTCCGTTTGCTGTAAAAAATAAAGTTCTTGATTTTTCGTCTAATCCTGCGAAATTATCTACGTGATAATCTCCGTTTGTAACTTGATTTTTAAGTTTTCCATTGGCATCATAAAGATAAAAATGTGCCCAACCATCGCGTTCTGCCCAATGTAACATTTCT
>CAXICE010000309.1:0-1992 GCA_964022045.1 uncultured Polaribacter sp.
ATAAAACAAATGATTTTACATAAAAGAAAACTAGAATTAATTAGAGATATAGAAAAAACGTTACTTAACGATGCAATTCAAAACAAAAACTTTAAAGAGTATTAATCACCCAGTATTTATTTTCATTATGACTTTGTTTGCTATCACAGCACAAGCCCAAATGAATAAGATTGATGGAGTTGATGTAGTGGTGGGAAAAAATGTAGTATTAAGTTCAGATATTGCAAAATTTAAACTTGATATAGAACAACGTAGCGAAGGGAAAATTAAAATTTCTGATTGTGAAATGTTAGAGCAATTAATGCTTCAAAAATTACTTTCGCATCATGCAGTTGTAGATAGTGTATTAGTTACAGAAGTAGAAGTTAATTCTGCAGTAGATAGAAATTTAGCATACTTCACTCAAGAGTTTGGTTCAATAGAAAATGTAGTACAGCAATATGGATTTAACGATTTAAATGATTTACGAACTGAACTTTTTACAATTGAAAAAGAAAATATTCTTGTAAGAAAAGAGCAAGAAAAAATTAATGAAGGAATTGATGTTACTCCTGAAGAGGTTCGTATTTATTTTAACGGATTAAAAGAGAAAAATGAGCTTCCTGAGTTTCAAGCAGAGATAGAAATGGCTCAAATTGTTGTGTATGCACAACCTACTCAAGAAGAAAATGATAGAATTATAAAAAAGTTATCAGAGCTTAAAAAAGAAATTGAAGATGGCGCAAACTTTAAAATTAAAGCAGTTTTAAATTCAGATGACCCAACAGCGGCTCAAAATGGAGGACTAATGTCTGTTACTAAAGAGAGTCAGTTCATAAAAGAGTTTAAAGAAGTTGCTTTTTCACTTGATGTTAATGAGGTTTCAGAACCTTTTAAAACTGCCTTTGGTTATCACATTATTCAATTGCATGAAGTAAAAGGAAAAACAAGAGTCTTGTCACATATTTTAATGCAGCCAGAAATTTTAGATGCAAGAATTACCGAAGCAAAAGAAAAAATTGAAAAAATTAGAAAAGATATTATTGAAGGGAAAATTACCTTTGAGGAGGCAGTGACAAAATATTCTGAAGATGCGGATACAAATAAAAGTGGTGGAATGATTGTAAATCCATTTACAAACGAAACCCGATTTGATTTAACAAGAATGGATCCTTCATTATATGCTAGAGTTATCAATACAAAAAAAGGAGAGATCACTGAACCTTTTTATGATGAAACTCGTGAAAATGAAAAAATGTATAAAATCATTTTTATGAAAGATAGAACACTTACTCATAAAGCAGATTTAATAAATGATTATGTGAAGGTTCAAAAATTAGCATTGCAAAAGAAAAAAGAAGAGAACATTACTAAATGGTCTAAAAATAAAATCAGTGACACTTACATAAAAATTAGTGATAAATATAAATGTAAGTTTGAAAAAAATTGGAGAAAAGAAAACAACTAATTAATGTCTGACGTAGCTGCAATTGAGCAATTAGTAGATAAAACAAAGCTGCTAAAAAAAGAAATATCAAAAGTAATTGTTGGGCAATCCGATGCAGTTAATTTTGTGTTGCTCTCTGTTTTTTGTGGCGGACATTCATTATTGATTGGAGTTCCAGGTTTAGCAAAAACATTATTAGTACATACCGTTTCTGATGCTTTAGGTTTGAATTTTAAAAGAATTCAATTTACACCAGATTTAATGCCTTCAGATATTTTAGGAAGTGAAATTTTAGATGAGAATAGAAAATTCACTTTTATAAAAGGTCCAATTTTTAGTAATATTATCTTAGCGGATGAAATTAATAGAACGCCGCCTAAAACGCAAGCAGCTTTATTAGAAGCCATGCAAGAACGTTCTGTAACGGTTGCTGGTCATCATTATAAATTAGATTTACCTTTTTACGTATTGGCAACTCAAAATCCAATTGAGCAAGAAGGAACATATCCATTGCCAGAAGCGCAATTAGATCGTTTTATGTTTTCTATTCAATTAGAATATCCAAC
>CAXICE010000310.1:0-1989 GCA_964022045.1 uncultured Polaribacter sp.
TTTATGTATTCTGTCCAAGTATGGAATTTATTAAACTTTGCGTAATCGTGTTTTGTGTATTTGCTCCAGTTTTTAGAAGAAAATGTTAAATAGGTTTTTACATCATTTTGAGCTACGTATAAGGTTTCATCTTTTATGATGATCATTCCTTTGCTGTAATCTGTATTTGGCTGCCAAGTAATTTGTTCTTCAGAAGTTGGTGGAATATAATATCCAAAACATTTAGGCCAGTCTGGACAACCCATTCCAGAACCAGTCATTCTAACAACAGAACCTGCTAAGAAAATTACATAGACAGAAATCAAAGAAAGTTTTACAAATAAAGGAAGTTTTTTTTTCACGTTTCTTATTTTACAGCTTCATCAAAAGTTGCAACTTGTTTAGAGCTTTTTACAGTGTATAAATCACCACCTGCAATTCCATTAATAAATGCGTTTATGTCTTTTTCAGAAATGGTATTTGCATCATATTCTACCAAACCTAAGCTGTCTTTAAAAATTACTTTTGCTGAAGTAATTCCTGTTTTTTTAGAAAGTTTAGATTGAATCGTTTTTGCACAACCAATTTCGCAAGTCATTCCAGAAATATTAATTGCTATTTTTTCTAATTTTGGAGCTTTAGAAGTTTTAATTTCGGTAGTTTTTTTTGATTCTGTATTACAAGCTGAAAGTGTAAAAACAGCTAACAATACTGCGAATATTATTTTTTGAATTTTCATTATAAATTTATGTTATTTAATAATGGTACAAATTTATCAATTTATTGTTTTATATCATTAGAATTAAGCGACTTTTGTGAAAGATAAATGATTAAAACATGGATTCTAAGAATCAAAAATGGATTTATTTAAGCATTCTTGCATTAGTTTGGGGAAGCTCTTTTATTTTGATGAAAAAAGCATTGATTGGTTTAACTCCAATTCAATTGGGTGCTTTACGAGTTTTAATTGCAGCTGTTTTTTTATTAGTAATAGGTTTTAGAAGCCTGAAAGAAATTCAGCCAAAACATTATAAATACATCGTGTACACGGCAATTACAGGAACTTTTGTGCCTGTTTTTTTGTTTGCGTATGCAGTAAGCGGAATCGATAGTTCTATTGCTTCAATTTTAAATTCGTTAACACCATTTAATACATTTATTGTTGGTGCTTTGGCATTTGGGTTTACATTTAAGAAACAACAATTACTTGGAATATTTATTGGTTTAATCGGAACTGTAATTTTAATATTGAAAGGAGCAGATTTAAATCCGAATCAGAATTATTGGCTTTCATTTTTAATTATTATCGCATCTATTGGATATGCGTTTAATGTAAATATGGTAAAAAAACATTTACATGATATTAGTGCGTTGAGTATTGTTGCAGGTAATTTTTTATTATTGATTATCCCAGCATTTATTGTTTTAGCATTTACTGATTTCTTCTCAACTTTTGAAATGAATCAAACAAACATAAACTCATTAGGGTATGTTACCATTTTAGCAGTTGTTGGAACAGGGCTGGCTAAAGTTTTATATAATAAAATGGTGCATTTAGCAACGCCAATATTTGCATCGTCAGTAACTTATTTAATTCCGATTGTTGCAGTATTTTGGGGGATGTTAGATGGAGAGAGGTTAAGTTTTATTCAATTAGTTGCAGCAGTAATTATATTATTAGGTGTGTATTTAGTGAACAAGAAAAAATAACTTACTGTAAATCTTTAAATTACTCTTAAAAAGAGTTTAATTATGTTGTTGCAAGTTTCGGAATATAAATGTATATTTGCACCCGCATTTTCATTAAGAAGATGTTTAATTAAAGTATAAATACGCAAAACTAATAGTATGTACGCAATCGTAGAGATAGCAGGGCAGCAATTTAAAGTAGCAAAAGACCAAAAAGTTTACGTTCATCGTTTACAAGGAGAAGAAGGATCAAAAGTTTCTTTTGATAATGTTCTTTTAGTAGAAGATAAAGGAAATGTAACTATTGGCGCCCCAGCTATA
>CAXICE010000311.1:0-1988 GCA_964022045.1 uncultured Polaribacter sp.
ATTAAAAAATTCTTGTATTCTGATCACGAAATATTTTTACGTGAATTAATTTCTAACGGAACAGACGCAACTACAAAATTAAAACACTTAGTTTCTATTGGTGAAGCAAAGGTAGAATATGGAAATCCGCAGTTAGAGATTTCTATCAACAAAGAAGAAAAAACATTACATATTAAAGACCAAGGTTTAGGGATGACTGGTGAAGAGGTTGAGAAGTACATCAACCAAATTGCCTTTTCTGGAGCTGAAGAGTTTTTAGAAAAATATAAAGATGATAAAAACGACACGGGTGTAATTGGTCACTTTGGTTTAGGTTTTTATTCTGCATTTATGGTTGCTCATAAAGTAGATATTATTACCAAATCTTTTAAAGACGAAACTGCTGTAAAATGGACGTGTGATGGTTCGCCAGAATACACTTTAGAGCCGCACGACAAAACAGAAAGAGGAACTGAAATTGTATTGCACATTGCAGAAGATTCTTTAGAGTTTTTAGAAGAAAGTAAAATTAACGAGTTATTAAATAAGTACAATCGTTTTAATCAAATTCCGATTAAATTTGGAATGAAAAAAGTAAACGACCCAGATTTTACTCCAAAAACTACAACCGATAAAGATGGCAAAGAAACTACTGAGCCACACAAACAAATCGATGTAGATAATATCATCAATAATGTAAATCCGGCATGGACAAAAAAACCTGCAGATTTAGAAGATGAAGATTATAAAAATTTCTACAGAGAATTGTATCCAATGCAATTTGAAGAGTCTTTATTTCACATTCATTTAAATGTTGATTATCCGTTTAACTTAACTGGAATTTTATATTTCCCAAAGTTGAGTCCGAATATGGATATGCAAAAAGACAAAATTCAATTGTACCAAAATCAAGTTTTTGTAACGGATAATGTAGAAGGAATTGTACCAGATTTCTTACAAATGTTAAAAGGTGTAATTGATTCTCCAGACATTCCGTTAAACGTTTCTAGATCTGGATTACAAGCAGATGGAGCAGTAAAGAAAATTTCTGGTTACATCACTAAAAAAGTAGCAGACAAATTAAATTCTTTGTACAAAAACAATCGTGAAGATTTTGAACAAAAATGGAACGATATTAAAGTAATTATTGAATACGGAATGTTATCTGACGATAAATTCTTTGACAAAGCCAAAAACTTTGCATTGTATCCAACAGTAGATAATACTTTTTTCAATTTAGAAGAATTAAAAGAAAAAACAAAAGACGCACAAACGGATAAAGATGGAAATCAAATCATTTTGTATGCTTCACATAAAGATGCACAACACAGTTATATTCAAGATGCAAAAGCAAAAGGATATGAAGTATTGTTATTAGATTCTCCAATTGTTGGACATTTAATTCAGAAGTTAGAAACTAGCAACGAAAAGTTAAAATTTACACGTGTAGATTCTGATCATATTGATAATTTAATCAAGAAAGATGATACGGTAATTTCTAAATTATCTGACGAAGAAAAAGAAACTTTAAAGCCAATTATTGAAGCTGCTGTTCCTAAAGAAACATATACAGTTCAATTAGAAGCAATGGATTCTTCTGCATCACCATTTATGATTACAGTTCCAGAATTTATGCGTAGAATGAAAGAAATGAGCGCAACTGGTGGCGGAATGATGGGAATGGGAAATATGCCAGATATGTACAACTTGGTTGTAAATACAAACCACGAATTGGTTGGACAAATTTTAAATACCAAAACGGCTAAAAAACAAGAACGATTGATTAAACAATCTTTTGATTTAGCTAAGTTGTCTCAAAACTTGTTACATGGTGAAGAGTTAACAAACTTTATTAAACGTAGCTACGATTTAATTAAATAAACGTCTTTACGAGCGAAAAGCGAAGTAATCTTTTTCTAATGATGAGATTGCTTCATTACATTCGCAATGACAAATAAAAACCAAAACCTCTTTGTGAAAACAGAGAGGTTTTTTTGTAAATTAGATTT
>CAXICE010000312.1:0-1988 GCA_964022045.1 uncultured Polaribacter sp.
ATGTTAGATGAAGATTCGGAATTAATTCCGTTGATGACGCCAGAAGATGAAGAGAAAATTAATAAAGAAGAAATTCCTGCAGTTTTACCAATTTTGCCTTTAAGAAATACGGTGCTATTTCCTGGTGTAGTAATTCCGATTACCGCAGGTAGAGATGCATCAATTCAATTGATAAAAGACGCCAATGCAGGCGATAAAATATTAGGAGTTGTAGCGCAGAAAAATGCAGAAGTAGAGAATCCTACAGAAAATGATATTCATAAAATTGGAGTTGTGGCTCAGATTTTACGTGTATTAAAAATGCCTGACGGAAATACAACGGTTATCATTCAAGGTAAAAAACGCTTTGAAGTGGATACAGTAATTCAAACAGAACCATATTTAAAAGCAACTACTAAAGATGCTATTGAAGATAAAACTGACGAAAAAAATAAAGAGTTTGATGCTATTATCGATTCTATAAAAGAACAAGCTTTACAAATTATTAAGGTAAACCCAATGTTGCCTTCAGAAGCTTCTTTTGCGATAAAGAACATTCAATCGAATTCTTTTTTGGTGAATTTTATTTCATCAAATATGGATTTATCAGTAAAAGAAAAGCAAGAATTATTAGAACAACACAATTTAAAAGAGCGTGCGTTATTAACGCTAAAACGCTTAAATAAAGAGTTGCAGCGTTTAGAATTGAAGAACGATATTCAATCTAAAACACGTACTGATATGGATCAGCAGCAACGTGAATATTATTTGCATCAACAGTTAAAAACCATTCAAGAAGAATTAGGTGGCGTTTCTAACGATGAAGAATTGGAAGTAATGAAAACCAAATCGAAGTCTAAAAAATGGAACAAAGATGTTGCCAAAACTTTTGAAAAAGAATTAGGTCGCTTGCGTAGAATGAATCCGCAAATGGCAGAATATGGTGTGCAAAGAAGTTATTTAGAATTGATGTTAGAATTGCCTTGGGGAGAATATTCTGAAGACAAGTTCGATCTAAAAAACGCACAAAAAGTATTAGATAGGGATCACTTCGGATTAGAAAAAGTGAAAGAAAGAATCATAGAACATTTAGCAGTTTTAAAACTGAGAAATGATATGAAATCGCCAATAATCTGTTTATACGGACCTCCAGGAGTTGGAAAAACTTCGTTAGGAAAATCGGTTGCAGAATCATTGGGAAGAAAATATGTAAGAATGTCTTTAGGCGGTTTGCGAGACGAAGCAGAAATTAGAGGACACAGAAAAACATACATTGGCGCAATGCCAGGAAGATTGATTCAGAATTTGAAAAAAGCCGGAACAGCAAATCCAGTTTTTGTCTTAGACGAAATTGATAAATTAAGCAATAGCAATCAAGGAGATCCTTCATCAGCAATGTTAGAAGTGTTAGATCCTGAGCAAAATACTGAGTTTTACGATAATTATTTAGAAGTTGGTTTCGATTTATCGAAAGTATTATTTATCGCGACAGCAAATAATTTAGGACAAATTCCTTGGGCTTTAAGAGACCGAATGGAAATTATAAATGTTACCGGTTATACCATTGAAGAAAAAGTTGAAATCGCAAAAAGACATTTATTACCAAAACAATTAAAAGAGCACGGCTTAACTAAAGAACATTTAAAGTTAGGGAAAGCTCAAATCGAAAAAGTTGTGGAAGGTTACACGCGTGAATCTGGTGTTAGAGGTTTAGAAAAACAAATTGCGAAAGTGGTTCGTTTTGCTGCAAAATCGATTGCGATGGAAGAAGTTTATGAGGTTTCATTAACCAATGATGATATCGAAAAAATTCTTGGACCTGCACGTTTAGAAAGAGATAAATATGAAACAAATGATGTTGCTGGAGTTGTAACTGGTTTAGCTTGGACAAGTGTTGGTGGCGATATTTTATTTATCGAATCAATATTATCTAAAGGAAAAGGAAATTTATCGATTACTGGAAATCTTGGAAAAGTAATGAAAGAATCTGCAACCATTGCGATGGAATA
>CAXICE010000313.1:0-1983 GCA_964022045.1 uncultured Polaribacter sp.
AAAACTCTCACTAAAACAAACATAAAAAACGCTGATAAAACTGCAACTCCTGTTACTATTAGCCAAGTATTATCAAACCCTAAAGAACCTACTAGTTGCATACCAGAATTATGACTAAATATGTGAGCAAATGAAAACGCGATTGTATACAAAGCCATATATTCTCCTTGATTTCCTTTTTTAGCGCGTTCCATTGCAAAAGCGTTTGAAAACGGAAATGCAATCATTTCTCCAATCGTCATTAAAAACATTCCGACGATTAAAATACCTGTCCAATCAGAAATTAATAACACCACAAAACTTAACGCTGTTAATATTCCTCCAAATAACATCAATCCTACTTTTGTGAATTTAGAATCTTCTAACCATTTTATTAAAGGCATTTCTAATAAGAAAATTACCAGTCCATTCAGTCCTAATAACAAACCTATTTCTTGTTCTGATAAAAAATGAACATCTTTATAATACAAGGGCATTGTAGAAAAATATTGCAAGAATACTGCGCCAAATAACATCATTGCAATTAAAAAAATCCAAAAAGCTTTGTCTGAATATGCTGAAACTGGTTTTTCTACTTTCAATTCATCTATCACTTTTGATCTCTTCGGATTTAAAATCTGTAACAATAAAACTCCTGCAGATAAACACGTAATTCCGTCTACCCAAAACAATCCTTGATATCCTAAAACTGCAATGATAATTCCACCAACTGCAGGTCCTGCAGAAAAACCTAAGTTTATTGCCAAACGAATTAAAGTAACTGAACGCGTTTTATTTTCTGGTTTACTATAAGAACTTAAAGCTACAAACATTGCAGGTCTAAACATATCTGCAATTAGCATCAACCCAAAAATACCAGCACAAAAGCCAACAAAAGTTGTTACAAATTGCATCGCTATAAAAGCAAATCCAGTTCCTAACAAACTAAAAAGCATCACTTTATAATTACCAATCTTATCAGTTAACTTTCCTCCAATCCAAGAACCAACTACAGAACCTAATCCAAAGAAAGACATAATCCAACCAACATCAGACAGCGTAAAATTTAAGCTTTTGGTTAAATACAAAGACAAAAACGGAATTACCATTGTTCCTGCTCTATTGATTAACGTTATCAAAGCTAACCACCAAACTTCTTTAGAGAGTCCTTTAAAAGTATTGAGATAATTGAAGTATAATTTTTTCATTTTTTTTGGTTGATGATATTTATAAAAGTAAAAAGTCCGACGGTGAAGTCGGACTTTTTATGATAGTAATATTTTATGTTGATATAATTACAATACACTTAGCACACGACTGATTCGATTTCTAATCGACTTCTGATACGTATATGTATTGACAATTTTCATTTTTGTTTTTATTTGAGTGTTCAAAACTACATAAATAATTGGAAAAACAGTACTTTTATTTTTTAAAATTATTTCTACTGATGAAAAACGTTACGCTACTTTTATTTTTATCTCTTTTAATTTCTTGTAATGATACTTCTAAAAAAGATGATTACACTATAGAAATAGAAGGTTATCAGCATAAACAAAACTTAAAATTCCATGATGGAAGTCAGTCTCCTTTAACAAAAGAAGATTTAAAAACTTTTAAAGAATTGGCTTTTTATCCGATTGATAAAAAATACAAAGTTGTTGCAAAACTAGAAAAAACGGTTGATGCACCCGTTTTTGAAATGCCAACAACGACAGACAGAAAACCGTTATATATTAAATATGGAACGGTAACTTTTACAATAGATGGAGTTGAACAAAAATTACCAATTTATCAAAACAAAGATGCATTTATTCCGCCACAATACATCAATTTTTTGTTTTTACCTTTTACTGATAAAACAAGTGGAAGTGGTTCTTACGGCGGTGGACGTTATTTAGATTTGTTAACTACGGATGAAAAAGCTGACGGAACAATTGTGATTGATTTTAACAAAGCATACAATCCTTTTTGTGCATATAACGAAAGTTTTTCTTGCCCAAT
>CAXICE010000314.1:0-1983 GCA_964022045.1 uncultured Polaribacter sp.
CTTTAACGCTTTTCCGTTGTCGTAACCATTATTAGTATCAAAAGATAAATTCTCATTTGTGGTGTTATCTAAATCTATTTGTGGCGTAATTAACCAAGTTTCTAACGGATTTTCTTCTGTGCCATAAGCAGACATTTCTACAACTCTATTGCCATTTTTTGTTCTAGATTTATAGATGTTTTTCCCGCCATTTGCATTGATATTTTGCCAACCCGCATTTAATAAGTGACTATTATTTTTAATGTTTTCAAAATTTTCATCAAGTAAAATAATGTTTCCATTTTCTGTATTTCCATCACAATTTAAAAAGTTAGGGTCGCATCTCGTGCTATTTGTAAAACTAATATTTGATGGTGTATTTACAATACCAACTAAAAACTCTGAGGCGTAATCTTTGGTTAAAATGAAATCAATTTTTCCTTGTCCATCAGGAATTATAGTCGATTTAAAACTAGAAAAAGTACTGGTTTGTAATCTTAATTCGTGCTCAGAACCGCACTCAAATACATATCTAAATCCGTCATATTCATCATACTTTTCACCTGAAAAAGTTTTGCCATTTTCTGAGATTTCAAATTGTGCATTTTCTAATTGAACAAATGTATTAACGGTTGCATCAGTAATGGTTTCTAGTGTTATTTTTTGCGGAATTATAGCTGTAATTGTTGCCGTTCTAAAAAGATGATTGTTAATTGCTGTTGACGGAATTTCGGTTGCTCTATCGCCTTCTAAAAAACCCAATGTGTATTTTCCTGGCGCTAAATTTATTGGATTTACTTCACTTTGTCCGTCATCATAAGAAACAGACAAACCATCTAATTTGATATATATTTTTTGTCCGATGGAAAACAAATCACTCAAAGCAGATTTGTTGATTAAAATTTCAATTCCGGCAGTTGGATTTTCTGGTTTGTCTTGAACAATTAATTTTTTATAAAAGTTCCCTGTTGCGTCTGATGAAATTACAAATGCTTCAATAAACGTAGGATTATTGTCATTTTCTGGAAAAGTATAAACTAACTTTTGGTTCGAGAAAAACTCTTGCTGTAAAGCAGTTTTTACTTTTTCTAAAGTAGTGTTCGCTGTAATATTTGGATCTGTAATTGTGGTGTCTGGTATTTCAAAATCGTTACTATTTACACATGATATTAGTAATAAAAGAAATAAAGTTTTTGGAGTTAATTTATATGTTTTCATAATCAGTTTTTTTAAGTTTTTAAAATCTAAAGTTGACATTCAAAAAGTAAGTTGCGCCTCTTCCGAACCAATATTTATTTCCAAAAATTGGTTTTTCTAAGGCTTTGTCTTCTCGTAATTCTCTATAATTTGCATTTCTACCTTGTTCAAATCCACCCGTTTTATATTTGGTATTTTGTAAATTGCTAATGCTGGCAAAAACACTCACATAATAGTCGTTAATTTTCCAAGATTTTCCACCAACAAGATTGATTACATTATAGCTGTTAAACTTTTCTTGATGTAATAATTCTTTGGCTAAACCTTCATCATAATCGTTAAACGGAATTCCGTTATTATCAGTAAAATTACTTGTTCTTGTAAGCGGATTAATATCTACAAACGCGTTTGCAAAGAAATTTATGGTGGCACCAAACCACCAATAATCTGGATCTCGATATTCAAATCCAATCGAATAAGCGTGTTGCGGACCAGCAGCTAGTTTGTAGTTTTTTAAATTGGATGTTCTAGATGTAAATTGAAAATCTTTAGCTTCAGATTTTAAGGTTAAAGTTGGGTTATTATCATAAGTATATTGCCCAATATTTGCAGCCACTTTTAATTTTAAAGTTGATAAAACTTGTGCTTCAATTCCTAATTCGATTCCTAAATGTTTGGTGTCAATTTTGCTTAAAATTTCTTGAACAAAAGCAGTGTATTCAGATCCAGTTCCGCCAATTCCGTCAGCATAATAAAAAGAAACTTCTGTGGCATCTTTATTTTTTATAAAATAACCAGTTGCTTTTG
>CAXICE010000315.1:0-1976 GCA_964022045.1 uncultured Polaribacter sp.
ATTTCTTCTGCAGTCCAAATACAAGCTTGTTGTTTTTTGTACCAATCCCATAAATCATCATGTTGAATTGGAAAAATTACGAATCTGTTGTCATTTGGTTGTAAAATTGGTTCTATAGCAGACATTCTTGTAAAGATATTAGTTGTTTTGAAAAATTGGTTTTTTTTGTCGAAAAGGACGTTAACAAAGATTGAAAAATTTGATTAAAAAACGAAGTTATACTTATTCACAAAAAGTTGAAGTTTTTAACAAAACGTTCACATTTCACTTTTTTTTGACTTGAAAAATTAATTTTTAAATATATGTAAATCAATAAGTTACAAAATAATATTTTTATAATCCCTTGATTTTATTGACTTCTTTAAAAATTCTCTTTTTAAAATTTTCTCTTTTTAAGAATTCTTTTTACAGTTTTTTATTTTGAGTTAATTGCAAAAAAAACGACTCCTTAAATAGGAGTCGTTTTTATGCAAAAAAGTTGTCTTTTTATTCTTTTACTGTTGCAGTTAGCTTAATATTTACTTCAACTTTAAAATTCATTGTATCTCCTTCTGAAAGTACTTCTCCAGACAAAGTTATTGTGGTAGAGCTGTTGTTTACAAATGCGTTTTCTAATTGGCTTAAAATTGCAGCATCAGTAATTTCAAAAACAGTTCCTGCTGTTGCAGCTTCAGAAATATTTAAGTCAGTAATTGTTCCAATAACAACGTCATCGAATTTTAAAGTTCCTGAAACAATTTTTCCATTTTCATTACCTGTAAAGTCTTTATACTTGTAGTTAAATGTATTTATTTTAACGGCTGTTATTTTATCTACATATTCTGCAAAATCCCCAGATCTTAAGTCTAATGTTTTTGTTAAATTAAATGCTTCTGCTGTAGCTGATGTTTGTGGCACACTTGCTACAATATCTTCTGTTAAATCATTTTCAACATTTAATTCTAAAAGTTCAAATAAGCTTCCACAAGAAACAGTTAGTGTTGCTAATACAAATAGTACAATTATTTTTTTCATGACTGTTTATTTTTTATAAAAATACAATTTACTTTTTTAAATGTTTTTCGGCAACTTTTTCTAATTCTGCATACCAATCTTCTCCAAACTTTCTAACCAAAGCTTGTTTAACAAACTTATAAACTGGCACTTGTAATTCTTTTCCTAAAGAACACGCATCATCACAAATTTCCCATTTATGGTAATTTACTGCAGAAAACTCGCTATAATCTCTAACTCTAATTGGATATAAATGACAAGAAACTGGTTTTTTCCAATCAATTATTCCTTGATTATACGCTTCTTCAATTGCACATAATGCTGTTTTATTTTCATCAAAAATTACATACGCACAATCTGCATCGTTAATTAAAGGTGTTTCTAATTCTCCAAAATCACTTGTTATCCAAGTACCTTCTTTTTCTATAACATCAATTCCTTCTTGTCGTAAAAAGGGTTTTACTTTTGGATAAATGTCTTCTAAAATTTTGGTTTCTTCTTTTTCTAAAGGAGCTCCTGCATCACCATCAACACAACAAGCACCTTTACATGCAGATAAATTACAGACAAAATCTTTGTCTATAATATTTTCTGAAACGATGGTTTTTCCTAATTGAAACATATCGCAAAAATACATTTATTTTACCGTTTTTTACTTTAAATCAAACTTACTTACTTAATTTTGCAAAAATAAAATCAACCAAAATGAATTTTAATATTAAAGAAATTTTTACAGCATTTATGGTATTATTTGCTGTAATAGATATTGTAGGAAACATTCCTATTATTATAGATTTACGTAAAAAATCTGGTCATATTCAATCAGAAAAAGCGTCAATTATTGCTGGAGTTTTAATGATTCTTTTTCTATTTGTTGGTAAAAGTTTATTAAATCTAATTGGCATTGATGTCAATTCTTTTGCTGTTGCCGGTGCATTTATTTTATTCTTTATCGCATTAGAAATGATTTTAGGAATCACTTT
>CAXICE010000316.1:0-1972 GCA_964022045.1 uncultured Polaribacter sp.
ACAGCATTTAACAGAGTTTAAGAAATAGATGTTAAATTCTAAGAAAATTTTAAGAGAGAAAGGTTTTGCTAACTTAAGAAGATTTCGAGACGTTTTTAATTACTTACAATCGACGTTAGCAAAACTACCGAAAAACAAAATTTAGTAAAAACTAAACCACTTCATCAATTACTTCTAAAAAGAGTTCGCAACCTTGTTTTAATTCGGCATCAGAAATAGTTAATGGTGGTGTTATTCTAATGGCTTTTCCTTCAAACAACAACCAAAATAGCAACAATCCTTTTTCTAAAGATTTTAAAATAACTTTTGAAGCAATATCTGAAGTTTCAACAATTGCAGCTAGCATCAAGCCTTTTCCTCTAATTTCTTTTATATGCGGATGATTTAAATACGTTCGTAGCAATTGTTCTTTTCTGAGTGTTTCTTTTACAAGATTAGAAGCATTTAACTCCGTAATTGTTGCCAAACCTGCTGCTGCAATTACTGGATGCCCTCCAAAAGTAGTGATATGACCAAGTTTCGGATTGTCTTTTAAGCAACTCATTATTTCTTGTGATGCGATAAAAGCACCAATTGGCATTCCGCCACCCAAACCTTTTCCGGTTACAATAATATCCGGAACAACATTATAATTTTCAAATCCCCAAAAAGTACCAGTTCTTCCAATTCCAGTCTGAATTTCATCCAAAATTAACAACGCGCCAACTTCTTGGCATTTTTCTTTTACTTTTTGCAAATAATTATTGGTTGGCTGAATAAAACCAGCGCCACCTTGAATGGTTTCTAAAATTACAGCTGCCGTTTTTGTAGTAATTTTATCAAGATCAATTTGATGATTGAATTCGATAAATTTTACTCCAGGAACTAACGGTCTAAAAGCTCTATTTTGTTCCTCTGCACCGCAAACACTCATTGCGCCTTGTGTGTTTCCGTGATAACTGTTCTTTGCGGCAATTATTTCTGATTTACCAGTAAATCGTTTTGCTAATTTTAAAGCACCTTCTGTTGCTTCTGTACCAGAATTGGTTAAATAAACTGCACAATTTTTAGTCGGAATTGTATTTGCCAATGCTTTACACAAATCTACTTGTGTTTGCTGAATAAATTCACCATAAACCATTACATGCGTGTATTTATCAACTTGATTTTTAATAGCTTCAGAAACCTTTGGGTGATTATGTCCTAACGTATTTGCAGAAACGCCAGCAATAAAATCTAAATATTTTTTGTGATTTGTATCATAAACATAACTTCCTCTTGCATGAGAAATTTCTAAGGAAAGTGGGTGAGGAGATGTTTGTGCTTGATATGTAAAAAAATCTGATTTCATTATTCTTTTACAGTCTTAGTTTTACTAATTTTTGTTTTTGGAATTTTCTTCCCAACCACAAAAATATCTTCCATTGTTTTTGGCTGTTCATCTTCTCGCCAAATAAAACCTTTTAACGTTCTGTCGTTTATTGGTAAATCTTTTGGCGGATACGAAGTTCCTTCTGGTTTCTTTATGTATTTAACCGATTCTATATTGTTTGTTGCATCCAAAGTAAATTCTATAGAACTACATTCTTGTTTGGTTATAGTTTCTAAAAGTCCGGTTTCGCTTCTGTTATAATAGACAACTTGTGCGTTTCCTTTTACTAAGAAATGTTTGAGTTTTCCGTCGATAAATTTCCCAAACATGTTTCTTCCTTTAATCTGATTAAAAGTAGCAACACCATCAATAATAGTATCAAGCTGAACAATAAAAGCATTGTTTAATATTTTTAAAGAATCTAATTTGTCAGTTTCTAAATTGTTTAATAATTGAATGCTATCGCCAGTAATTTGGTTTTTTCCTGACCACAAAACAGGGTTTTTAAACATTCTTGTTAATCCAGTAGTTTGATTCATATGAATAGAATCTGCTTTTCCTTGCAGGTCTTCCTTAAAGATTTTTACATCATTAAAAATACGCATAATTCGCTTTTCTGGT
>CAXICE010000317.1:0-1966 GCA_964022045.1 uncultured Polaribacter sp.
AAACGGATTTGCATTAGGTGGCGGATTAGAATTAGCAATGTCTTGTCATTTTAGAATTGCATCAGACAATGCAAAAATGGGATTGCCAGAAGTTTCTTTAGGTGTAATTCCTGGTTATGGCGGAACGCAACGTTTGCCACAATTAATTGGTAAAGGTCGTGCCATGGAATTGGTTATGACAGCAGGAATGATTTCTGCCGAGGATGCTAAAAACTACGGATTGGTAAATCATGTTACAACTCAAGAAGAATTATTGCCTTTAGCAACCAAAATTGCTGGTAAAATTATGCGAAATTCATCGGTTGCAATTGGTGCAGCAATTAAAGCTGTAAATGCTAATTTTAAAGATGGCGTAAACGGATTTGAAACAGAAATTTCTGAATTTGGAAACTGTTTTGGAACTGAAGATTTTAAAGAAGGAACAACAGCATTTTTAGAAAAAAGAAAAGCTGATTTTCCAGGAAAATAGATGATAATGTCATTGCGAGGCACGAAGCAATCTGTTTTTTACAAAGAAGAGATTGCTTTGTCATTCTTCCTCTCAATGACAAACATTCTTGCTTCTCTTTTCTAGATTCTTATTTTTCTCCATTCCATTCATCATAAAACTGATTTAAGAATTGCTCCATAAATAGATGTCTATCAGCGGCGATTCGCCGTCCAGTAACTGTATTCATTTTGTCTTTTAATAACAACAATTTTTCATAAAAATGATTAATGGTTGGCGAAGTAGATTTTTTATATTCCTCTTTTGTCATATTTAAATTCGGAGCGATTTCTGGATCATACAACGTTCTGTTTTTAAATCCACCATAATTAAAACAACGTGCAATTCCGATGGCGCCAATTGCGTCTAATCGATCTGCATCTTGAATTACGTTTAATTCTGGAGAAGTAAATTTTTGTCCATTTGCTAACGAAGATTTAAAAGAAATAAAGTTGATAATATTTTCAATATGCAAAATAGTTGTTTCATCAACTTGTTGATTTTCTAAAAATTCTCGAGCCATTTTTGGACCTACAGTTTCGTCTCCATCGTAGAATTTTGCGTCGGCAATATCATGTAATAAAGAACCTAAAGAAACGATGAATTCATCAACGTTTTCTTCTTTAGCAATCAACAACGCATTTTTGTAAACACGTTCAATGTGAAACCAATCATGTCCGCCTTCTGCACCTTTCAACGTTGTTTTTACAAAAGAAATGGTGTTGTTTATAACTTGAGTTTTGTTCATTTTATAAAAATAAAAAAACCACGCAAATTGCGTGGTTTTTTATCAAATACTTTTTTTATAAGTTTATCAATCTAAAAACAGATTAACAAAACTCATCATAAGCTTGCGCTAAGTTCTGAGCAATCATTTGTGCAGAACGTCCTTCAATATGATGTCTTTCTAACATATGCACTAAATTACCATCTTTAAACAATGCAATTGCTGGTGAAGATGGAGGAAATGGAATCATATATTCTCTCGCTTTTTGCGTAGATTCTTTTTCAACTCCTGCAAAAACAGTCGTTAAATTTGTAGGAAATTTATCTGCGCCTAAAGAAGCAATTGCTCCAGGTCTTGCAGTTCCGGCTGCACATCCACAAACCGAGTTTACCATTACTAAAGTGGTTCCTTCTTTTGCCAAGGCAGCATCAACATCTGCGGCAGTATATAAAGCGTCAAAACCTGCGCTTATCAATTCGTCGCGCATTGGTTTTACTAATTCTTCTGGATACATAATTTTAAATTTAATTGGCTACAAAGATACTGATATTTTTCATTTTTTTGGCGTGTCCATTTTTAAAAAATTTGTAGTCTTTTCAGACAACAATTCTTTTAAAAATCGTCAGGCTTTTCGTTATATCTTTTTTGTAAAAACAAAAAAGGATGTCACTACAATCCTTCACGCAGAAAAGAAATTCCGATAAGATTGAAACAATTGTAAAAAAGATTCGTCAAACCATAGAACTTTGTAA
>CAXICE010000318.1:0-1962 GCA_964022045.1 uncultured Polaribacter sp.
AAAAAAAGCAGGAGGAATACTTTCTTTTTCATGTATAGAATTTATTTTTCTATAAAGTTAGCAGAAATTCTGCTACTGGCAATTTTTGAAGCGATAAATCCTAAAACACTTATTGTAATTGCTACAATTAACAAATTCATAAATCTAAATTCTACTGGATACGGAATGGATTGTGTTATCATAAAAAACGAAAACTGTTTTTGCAATAAAATTAAAATCGATCCAATTGTCAATCCAATAAACAAACCTAAAACCGTTAATAAAAAGCCTTGCAACACAAAAATTCTTTTGATTTCTTTGATGGAAACACCTAAATTAAAAAGCGTTTTTAAGTTTTGCTTTTTGTCTATAATCATCATAATAATGGCACCAATAACATTGAATAATGCAATGATAATTATCAAGGTAAATATCAAATAAGAAATTAATCTTTCAGTATTTAAAACTTTATAGGTGATGGCGTTAAATTGCGCTTTTGTTTCAACCTTGAGGTTGTTTCCTAAATCATTTTGTAATGCTTCTGCAAAATTTTTATGATCTATATTCTCTTGAACTCTAATTTCTACCGCAGTAACTTGATTGGTTTTATAATTCAATAATTTTTGCGCCAATCTTAAATTTACATACACATATTTATTTGCGAAATCTTCTAAACCTGTATACACGCCAGAAATCTGAACATCTGCCGAATTAAACGCAGAAGAAGCATTTAAAATCAGTCCTTTTCCAGCTTTCGGAACTTTAATTTCTAACGGTTCACCAAAATTTAAAATACTCAACGATAATTTATCAGAAATTCCGAAACCAATAACCGCAGTGTTTATAAAATTTGAATCTAGCCATTGCCCATTATGCAACGTAGAATCTATGCTCGTAATCGACATATAATTATCGCTAACACCTTTTACAAACGCAATAAATTCTCTTTGTTTGTATTGTAAAAAAGCGCGCTCTTCAACTACAGATGCAAAGGCTTTAATGTCTGTATTATTTGATAAAATTGTGTTGATTGAATCAGAAACTACAAACGATTTTCCTTTAGCGGCAGTTATTTTTATATCTGGATCAGAATAATCTAACATGTCATTTGTAAATGTGGTAAACCCAGAAAATCCAGAAAGAATAATAAACAACGCCAACGAGCCAACAATTACTCCAAAAGAAGCAATTATGGTAATAATATTAATGGTGTTATTTCCGCTTTTAGCGAATAAATATCGTTTTGCTATGTAAAAAGGAAAATTCACAGTTTTTGTATCAAATCAATACAAACTAACTGTAAAAAAAGTTGTGAAACAAACAATTTAGCGTTTTTGACGTTTTGGCAATACATCAGGATTGTGAATTGGATTTACATCTTCGCCATTTAAAGATTTATCAATTTCTTCAATATAATCTAACGTATCATCACCAAAAAATGATAATTCTGGCATTCTACGCAATTGATGTTTTGTACGTTTTGCCATTTCGTGCTTAATTAAAGAAGTGTTAGACTGAATTCCAGCTACCAATTCGTCTCTTTTTTCTGATGGAAAAATGCTCAAATACACTTTTGCAATACTTAAATCTGTAGTAACGGTAACTTTAGAAACCGAAATAATAGTTCCTTTCATTCCGTCTTGTGCAGCTTTTTGTAAAACATCTACCAAGTCTTTCTGTATAACTCCAGCAATTTTTTTCTGTCTATTTGTTTGTTCCATGCGGCAAATTTACGCATAATTCCCAAAAGAATGTTTATTTTTGGTCGATAGAAAATCACAGCATGGAAAAAATAGAACATATAGGAATTGCCGTTAAAAACTTAGAAGCATCTAACGCTTTATTTGCTTCGCTTTTTGGAAAACCACATTACAAAGTTGAAGAAGTAAAAAGCGAAGGCGTAAAAACATCTTTTTTTGATGTTGGTCCTAATAAAATTGAATTGTTAGAAGCTACAAATCCAGAAAGTCCGATTGCAAAATT
>CAXICE010000319.1:0-1909 GCA_964022045.1 uncultured Polaribacter sp.
TTACTTTTAAATAGTTAAACCAAAACTACGCCAACATTGTTTTACTGATAAAAAGACAGACATAAGTCCTATAACTAAAAATTAACAACACATTTTGTCAGTTTTTAAAATTAGATTGTAAACTTGTACAAAACATTAAATTATGAAGAAAATTTTAAAACTACAATTATTTGCTGTTTAGCTATTTCTATGACTGGTTGCGCAACTATTTTAGGTGGTCCAGTTAGTGAAAGTCAAAAAATAAAACCAACAAACGGACAAGCTCAAAGAGAAGTAAAAGTTGGATGGCTAATTGCTGATATTTTATTATTCTTCCCAGGCACAATTGTAGATTTTGCAACAGGAGCAATTTACAAACCTAGATAATAAAATTTTCAACAGCTTTTAAAAAATCTACAGGATTTTCGGCATGAAGCCAATGTCCTGCATTTTTTATGCCTACAATTTTACTATTCGGGAAATGTGCATTAATTATTGGTTCTTCATTTGCAGAAATATAACCAGAATTTTCTCCTTTTAAGAATAAAGTTTTTCCTTCAAAAACAGTAAAAGACGGCAATGCTGCCCCTACTTCATTATTGTTTTCTGTTAACGATTCTAAATTAAATCTAAAGTCTAATTGCCCTTTTTCTCTCCAATATACACTTTTTAATAAAAATTGACGCACACCAACTTCCGGAATTAACTCAGCAAGTTTCTTATCAATTAATTTTCTAGATGTTTGAATTGTAAAATCGACAGAATTTAACGCATCTAAAATATCATTATGATGCGGCGGATACATTCTCGGAGAAATATCTGCAACGATTAATTTATCTACCAATTCTGGATATTCTACCGCGAATAACATGACTGTTTTTCCACCCATAGAATGCCCTAAAAGATGTACTTTTTCTAATTGATGGTGTTCAATATAATGATGTAAATCTTCTACCATTAATTCGTAATCAAAATCATCAGAATGAAAACTTCTTCCATGATTTCTTTGGTCTATTAAATGAATTTGAAAAGTGTCTTTTAATTTATTTGCAATCGATTTCCAATTATCACCATTGCCAAAATAACCGTGTAAAATCAACAACGGTTTTCCTTCTCCGATAATTCTTGAATGTAAGATTTGGTTATTAGACATTTTTTAGGAAATTAGTTCTCGACTGCACTCGACCAGACAGATTATTTTTACTTTTTTTTACTTTCTAACCTTTCAACTTATGTAAATACATATTTACGACATTTTCCAATCCTAAATACAATGATTCAGAAATTAATGCATGACCAATAGAAACTTCTGCTAAATTTGGAATATTCTCTTTAAAAAATTTGATGTTCTCTAAACTTAAATCGTGTCCAGCATTAATTCCCATTCCTAAATTGTGTGCTAAAACTGCTGCTTCAGTATATGGTTTTACTGCATTTTTGTTTCCTAAATCAAATTGTGTTGCAAATTCTTCTGTGTACAATTCAATTCGATCTGCTCCTGTTTTTGCAGCCGCTTCAATCAGTTTTAAATCAGTATCAATAAAAATTGACGTTCTAATTCCGGCATTTTTAAATTCAGAAATTACTTCTTGCAAATAAGCTTGATTTGTAATGGTATCCCAACCGGCATTTGATGTTAACGTATCAACACTATCAGGAACCAACGTTACTTGTGTAGGCTTAATTTTTAACACCATTTCCATAAATTTCGGAATCGGGTTTCCTTCAATATTGTATTCAGTTTTCACAATTTCTTTTAAATCGTATGCATCTTGATAACGAATATGACGCTCGTCTGGTCTAGGATGAATCGTAATTCCTTCTGCGCCAAAAGATTCAATATCCGCAGCAACTTTTAACAAATTTGGAACATCGCCGCCACGAGAATTACGTAACGTTGCTATTTTATTTACATTTACACTTAACTTTG
>CAXICE010000320.1:0-1908 GCA_964022045.1 uncultured Polaribacter sp.
CAAAGTTAAGTGTAAATGTAAATAAAATAGCAACGTTACGTAATTCTCGTGGCGGAGATGTTCCAAATTTGTTAAAAGTTGCTGCAGATATTGAATCTTTTGGTGCAGAAGGAATTACGATTCATCCAAGACCAGACGAGCGTCATATTCGCTATCAAGATGCATACGATTTAAAAGAAATTGTAACAACTGAATACAATATTGAAGGAAATCCGATTCCGAAATTTATGGAAATGGTGTTAAAAATTAAGCCAACGCAAGTAACGTTGGTTCCTGATAGTGTTGATACGTTAACATCAAATGCTGGTTGGGATACCATTACAAATCAAACCTATTTGCAAGAAGTAATTTCTGAATTTAAAAATGCCGGAATTAGAACTTCAATTTTTATTGATACTGATTTAAAACTGATTGAAGCGGCTGCAAAAACAGGAGCAGATCGAATTGAATTGTACACTGAAGAATTTGCAACACAATTTGATTTAGGAAACAAAAATGCGATAAAATCATATGCTGAAGCAGCAGTTTTAGCTCACAATTTAGGAATGGGAATAAATGCGGGGCATGATTTAAGTTTGGAAAACATCAAGTTTTTTAAAGAGAACACTCCGAATTTAGCAGAAGTTTCTATTGGTCACGCATTAATTTCTGAATCGTTGTATTTAGGATTGGAAAATGTAGTAAATATGTATTTACATAAGTTGAAAGGTTAGAAAGTAAAAAGTAAAAATAATCTGTCTGGTCGAGCGCAGTCGAGACCTAATTTTCTAAAAAATGTCTAATAACCAAATCTTACATTCAAGAATTATCGGAGAAGGAAAACCGTTGTTGATTTTACACGGTTATTTTGGCAATGGTGATAATTGGAAATCGATTGCAAATAAATTAAAAGACACTTTTCAAATTCATTTAATAGACCAAAGAAATCATGGAAGAAGTTTTCATTCTGATGATTTTGATTACGAATTAATGGTAGAAGATTTACATCATTATATTGAACACCATCAATTAGAAAAAGTACATCTTTTAGGGCATTCTATGGGTGGAAAAACAGTCATGTTATTCGCGGTAGAATATCCAGAATTGGTAGATAAATTAATCGTTGCAGATATTTCTCCGAGAATGTATCCGCCACATCATGATGATATTTTAGATGCGTTAAATTCGATTGATTTTACAATTCAAACATCAAGAACTTTAATTGATGAGAAATTGGCTGAGTTAATTCCGGAAGTTGGTGTGCGTCAATTTTTATTAAAAAGTGTGTATTGGAGAGAAAAAGGACAATTAGATTTTAGATTTAATTTAGAATCGTTAACAGAAAATAATAATGAGGTAGGAGCAGCATTGCCATCATTTACTGTTTTTGAAGGAAAAACTTTATTCTTAAAAGGAGAAAATTCTGGTTATATTTCTGCAAATGAAGAACCAATAATTAATGCACATTTCCCGAATAGTAAAATTGTAGGCATAAAAAATGCAGGACATTGGCTTCACGCCGAAAATCCTGCAGATTTTTTAAAAGCTGTTGAAAGCTTTATTGCTTAGGTTTGTAAATTGCTCCAGTTGCAAAATCAACAATTGTTCCTGGTAAAAACAAAACAATATCAGCAATTAGAGCTAAAACTCTAACTTCTCTTTGTGGTTGTCCTGGTAACGGTTTTGTTTTTTGATATTCACTAACTGGTCCGCCAAAAACAGTTGCACAACCTGTCATAGAAATAGCTAAACAGCAAATAATTGTAGTTTTAAGTATTTTTTTCATGATGTAATATTTTGTGCAAGTTTACAATCTTATTTTATAAAACTGACAAAAGGTGTTGTTAATTTTTAGTTGTAAGGTTTATGTCTGACTTTTTATCAGTAAAACAATGTTGGCGTAGTTTTGGTTTAACTATTTAAAAGTAA
>CAXICE010000321.1:0-1905 GCA_964022045.1 uncultured Polaribacter sp.
GAGTTGCCAAAGACAAACATCTCTTTGCTTCTTCTGCATTGTGCGCACGATTCATTAATTGTAAATCATCTTCAAAAAAAGATTGAATTCCGATGCTTAAGCGATTAATCGAACTTTGAGATAGTTCTATAATTACTTTATCTGATAAATCATCCGGATTTGCCTCTAAAGTAATCTCTGGATTCTCAATAACATTGTAGTTCGCATCAATCGTTTTTAAAATCGATTCAATTTCATTAACCGACAATAAACTTGGTGTTCCGCCACCAAAATAAATAGTTTCAACCGATTCGTTTTGGAGTTCTTTTTTTCTGATTTCAATTTCTTTTATCAAACAAGAAATTAGTTCATCTTTCTTTTTTAAAGAAGTTGAAAAATGAAAATCGCAATAAAAACATGCTTGTTTACAAAACGGAATGTGAAGGTAAATTCCTGCCATAGATGTCAGTTTACAATTATCAGTAATCAATTTACAATATTTAATCACTGACATATTGTTTATTGTTAATTATTAATTCTGGTCGTTTTTAATATTGAAAATAATATTTTAGCAATTTCATCAGCTAATGCAAATAATTTATTAAACTCTTCAACACATATTTCATCGCTATCTTTTAATAAAGAAAGCCAATATTTAGTTTCTAGGCATTCTTTATAAGAAATTGACATTTTTGCAGAAAAATCTGCTTTAGAAATTGCTCCGTTTGCTTCCATTATATTTGCTCCTACTGAAGTTCCACTTCTTAAAATTTGCTTTGACAAAATATATTCTTTATTCTCTTTAACTAATTTTTTACTCAACTTTATAATTAATAAAGCGAAATCATATGATTTATTTTGCAAAGGATTATTCTTTAATTTCATAGCATTGAAAATTAAAATTTATTGTTTACTTTTTATTGATAATTGTTCATTGTTAAGTGACAATTGTTTTTTGTTCATTGAAAAAATTAAGGTTTAATTTTTTTAGGATTTTGTTTAACAAAAGAAGCCCAACCAGAATAACTTTTTCCGCCAACAACTTTTCCTGAATTGTAAAAATGACAAACCGCAGCAGCTAAACCATCAGTTGCGTCTAAGTTTTTTGGTAACGTTTTTAAATTCAGTAAAGACTTTAGCATCAACGCTACTTGTTCTTTACTTGCATTTCCGTTTCCAGTAATTGCCATTTTAATTTTCTTTGGCAAATATTCAGTAATCGGAATTTCACGTGATAAACCTGCTGCCATTGCAACACCTTGAGCTCTTCCTAACTTTAACATAGATTGCACATTTTTACCAAAAAACGGCGCTTCAATTGCAATTTCATCTGGTTTGTGAGTATCAATTAATTCGATGGTACGTTCAAAAATCAATTTTAATTTTAAATAATGATCATCGTATTTTTTTAAAACCAATTCATTCATTTGAATGAATTCCATTTTTTTTCCAACAATTTTTATCAACCCAAAACCCATAATTGTGGTTCCTGGATCAATCCCTAATATGATTTTTTCTGTACTCAAATTTTATCGTTCTTTGTAAGAATGCAAAAAGCAACTTCTTACAAATCTAAGCAATTCTTTGCGCTAGTGGTAAAACTTTTAATTGTTATTGGCTGCGGATATTTTATTTACGACAAAATCTTCACAAACCAACAACAATCATTTTCTGAATTCGCTTCAATTTTAACGAAAAACGATGTTTTTTCATTAAAAAACATTGCTTTATTGTTGATTTTTAGCTTTTTTAATTGGTTTTTCGAAATTAAAAAGTGGCAATTATTGACTAATAAAGTGCAACAAAATTCATTTTCTGAAGCTGTAAAACAAAGTTTAGCATCGTTAACAACCTCATTAATTACCCCAAATAGAATTGGAGAATACGGCGCAAAGGCTTTGTATTTTAAAAAGTCTTTGAGTAAGA
>CAXICE010000322.1:0-1899 GCA_964022045.1 uncultured Polaribacter sp.
CCAGCAATAATGTGAAAGTTCTTAGGACCTTCTTTTTCAACATTTAATTGAATTGTAGGCAACGGATCACCAATTACAAAAGTTGCAGCTTGAATTTTTTTCTCAACATTAGCTTGTTGTTTTGCATACTGTTCTTTTAATTGATTGTTCTGATAACCATTCCAACCTATTGCACCAACGGCAAATAAAATAGCAACAGAAGCAGCGTATTTTAAGAAGTTTGATGACTTTTTAGTAGCAACTACTGGCGCTAATTTAGAAGCTTCTTTTTGATATTCTAAACGTTTAACAGCTGGAGAGCTTAACGCGCTCATACCAAAAGTTTCAATCAAATAATTAGATTCAGCATTTGGTTCAAACAATAATTGATTGTCTTTATTTAAAGACAAACTACCAACTTTGCCAATTACAACAGATTCGGTTTTTAATTGTGATTTCCAACCTTTAACAGTTTCACTTATTTTCTGATTCGCTTTTTCGAAAGAAATATTTTCTGATGAAGCAATATAATTTGCCAATAAACCATCGTTATTTTTTAAATGCGAATTAAACGTAATTTGTTTTGTTGGCGGATAAAATGTGTGCGAAAAGTGATTCACTTTTGCAGAAACCACATTGGTTACAAATCCTCCAAAATCAGGAACAATTACACAATTGTATCTATATAATAAATCGTTGATGTAGTTGGTTAAAGTCATAATAACAAAGTTACTCTTTTTTTCAAAAAAATGAAGAAGATGCAAGAAACTTATCAACAAAAATTATTGTATATTGACTATCAAATTGTTGCGTTTTGGAAAAAGAAAAATTACTTGCAGTTTTGCGACTGCAAAAAACAAAAGCCGTTGGCGATATTTTAGCTAAAAAGTTAATTATTGCTACAGGTGATGTTCGTCAAATATTTAAAGAAAAATCATCTACTTTATTGAAAATTAACGGAATTGGAACACATGTTACCAATCAATTGTTTGATAAAAAAAACGAAATTCTTGCTGATATCGAACTCGCATATATTGAAGAAAATAATATTGCTACATCTTATTTTTTAGAAGATGATTTTCCTAAAAACTTGCAACAATGCATAGATTCACCAATTTTAATTTTTAAAGACGGAAAAATCGACTTAAAAAATGAACGAATTATCAGTATTGTTGGCACAAGAAATATGACTTCCTATGGACGAGAATTTTGTAAAGAATTTATCAAAGACATCAAAGAATATAATCCGATTATTGTAAGTGGTTTTGCCTATGGAGTTGATATTTGCGCACATAAAGCAGCAATTGAAAATGAATTACAAACCATTGCAGTTTTAGCACATGGATTTGAACAAATTTATCCGAAAACACATAAAAAATACATTAATCAAGTAAATGAAAATGGCGGATTTATCACAGAATTTTGGCATGATGAAAACCCGTTAAGAGAAAATTTTCTAAAGCGAAATAGAATCGTTGCTGGTATTTCTCCTGCTACAATTATTATTGAATCTGCAGAAAAAGGAGGTTCGTTAGTTACCGCAGATATTGCAAATTCATACGATAGAGATGTTTTTGCGGTTCCTGGAAGAACATCAGATTTGTTCAGTAAAGGTTGTAATCATTTAATAAAAGACAATAAAGCAGCAGTATTGACTTCTGCGGAAGATGTTGCTAAAATGCTGAATTGGGATTTGCAACAGTCGAAAAATATAAAAGCTAAACAGCAACAATTATTTATTGAGTTAAATTCTGAGGAACAAAAAATCTACGATTACTTATTTAAGAACGGAAAACAGATGTTGGATGTTATCGCGTTGGAATGTCAAATTCCGATTTATAAATTAGCGCCAATGTTGTTACAATTAGAAATGAAAGGCGTTTTAAAACCGCTACCAGGAAAATTGTTTGAGGTTATTTA
>CAXICE010000323.1:0-1897 GCA_964022045.1 uncultured Polaribacter sp.
ACGGAACCATAAAATCCTAAACCGGCATAAACAGATTCATTTAATAAAAGGTTATAATGAATCCCTGTTAAACCCATATTTATTTCTGGATTGTTAAATTCATCATTTGGCATTTTTACAGAAATATAATCTAAGGAAGCGAATCCGTTTTGTGTAAATTTTGTAGGAATCGTTTCATTAACTTGTGAAAAGAGTATTTGTGAAAAGACACAAATTAATAAGAGTGTAAAGGTATTTTTCATTTAAAGCTTAATTGACTTTTGTTGGGTTTGCATAAATAGTCATTTTATTAGTTCTGCTAAAACCGATTAAGCAAATTCCGAATTCTTTTGCATAATCAATTGCTAAACTAGAGCATGCAGAAACCGCAATTATGATTCCGATTTTTGCAAAAAAAGCTTTCGATACAATTTCGTAAGAAACTCTACCGCTAACCAACATGCAAAAAGCGTTGTTTAATTCTTGTTGATTGATTAATTCTCCAATCGATTTATCTACGGCGTTATGCCTTCCAATATCTTCTTTTAAAGTAAGAATTTTGTAATTCTTGTCAAAAATTGCTGCAGCATGACTTCCGCCAGTTTGTTTAAAAGCTTCTTGTAGTGAAGCCATTTTTAAAGACATTTTCTCAATTTGACTAGTAGAAAATTGTTGCTTATTTCTTAATGAATCACCTTTTAATTCAATGTCTTCTAATTCTTGCTTACCACAAATTCCACAAGAAGAAACAGATAATAAGGTGCGTTTGTTTAAATAACCTTTTCCAAGTTTTTCTTTGGGAATGGTGCAATTGATAATTGAAAATCCGTTTGGTTTTTCATCAACAATTTCAAATGATAAATTTTCTTTTTCTTTGTAAATATCTTCCGCAAAAAGTAAACCTCTAATCAATTCAAAATCGTTTCCGGGAGTTCTCATCACAACGGTGTAAGATTCTGAATTGATATTGATTTGCAATGCTGCTTCAACTACAATTCCGTCAGAAACTTTAGATTGATTTCCGTTTGAAATATGAATTCCTTCGTATTTAAAAAACGATTTATTTTTTAAGTTAAATTCGCTCAAAATCTACCGCTACAACTTTATATTCTGGAGTCATGGTTTCTTTGTCACCAACGCTTCCTGTAATAATATTAATAAAAACTTCTGGTTGATGAAAAGTTGTTCTTAAAACACCTCTTTTAACATTTTTAGAATATTTAATCGGAATGTTTACACTTCCTCTATCAGAAAATATACGAACCGTTTCATTGTCTTCAATTCCTTTTTTTATGGCATCTTTTGGATGTACTTCTAACACATCTTTTGATAAAATTTTCTGGTTATCAGTTCTACGTGTCATCGTTCCAGAATTGTAATGCTCTAATTCTCTTCCGGTTGTTAAAATGAATGGGAATTTTTTTCCGTGTGATACAATTTCTGGTGTTTCTTCAAAATCAAAATGATGAAAAGTTCCAATTCCTTTTTTAAATGCACCATCAATATGCAACATCTTTGTATCGGTTCCATCTTCTTTAATTGGCCATTGCAATCCATTTTCTCCTAAACGATCCCAAGAAAGTCCTTTCATAAACGGAATTACATCAGAAATTTCTTCAATAACATTTGCTGCGTTATATGTCAATCCAGTTGGCTGTTGATAACCCAATCTGTCCATAATATCAATAATTATTTGACCATCAGGTTTTGTGTTTCCAATTGGCTCCACCACTTTATTTACACGTTGAACTCTTCGCTCTCCGTTGGTAAAAGTTCCATTTTTCTCAAAATATGATGAAGCAGGCAAAATAACATCCGCCATTTCTGTTGTGGCTGTCATAAATAATTCTTGCACAACAATCAACTCTAAATTTTCAAAAGCTTTGATACTGTGATTTGTATTTGGATCTGTCATAAT
>CAXICE010000324.1:0-1893 GCA_964022045.1 uncultured Polaribacter sp.
ATTTTGTTTTACTAATTGTACCTGTTAATTTACGTAAAGCTTGAGACATTAAACGTGCGTGTAATCCCATTTTAGAATCACCCATTTCTCCTTCAATTTCAGATTTTGGAGTTAAGGCTGCAACCGAATCAACTACAACAATATCAACTGCTCCAGAACTAATTAAATTATCAGCAATTTCTAACGCTTGCTCACCATAATCTGGTTGAGAAATAATTAAATTATCTATATCTACTCCTAAATTTTCTGCATAAAAACGATCAAAAGCGTGTTCTGCATCAATAAAAGCTGCAATTCCTCCAGCTTTTTGTGCTTCTGCAATTGCATGAATTGTTAATGTAGTTTTACCTGAAGATTCTGGCCCATAAATTTCTATCACTCTTCCTCTTGGATATCCACCAACACCTAACGCTAAATCTAATCCTAAAGAACCAGACGAAATCGCTTCTACATCTTCTACTTTACTATCGCCCATTTTCATTACAGCTCCTTTTCCATAGACTTTGTCCATTTTATCTAAAGTAAGTTGTAATGCTTTTAATTTTGCTGCTTTTTCTTTATCTGCTGCCATATACTTTCTGCTATAATTTTTTTTAAAATAAGAACGACTAAGTTACAAAATTCTCTTTAAGCTTTCCTAACAAATTTAGTGTTGATTTTTGTAATTTTGTAATCATTATTTTTTTATGAATTTACACAGACATTTTATACTTCACAAACCTTATGGGTATCTTTCTCAATTTATAAATAATCAGACAAAAAGAAAGAAAAAAATGTTAGGAGAATTACATGATTTTCCTGAAGGAACAATGGCAATTGGACGTTTAGATGTTAATTCTGAAGGCTTATTATTATTAACAACTGATGGAAAAGTAAGTGAATATATTAGAAGTAAAAAAGTTGATAAAGAATATTATGTTCAGGTTGATGGTGTGATATCACAAAATGAAGTAGATCAATTAAAAAAAGGAGTTGAAATTGGTTTTAACGGAAAAAAATATCAAACAAAACCTTGTAAAGCTTCTTTGATAAATTCGCCAGATTTTCCAAATAGAACTCAAAAAATTAGAGACGAAAGACACGGACCAACAAGTTGGATTTCTATTACTTTAAATGAAGGAAAATTTAGACAAGTTCGTAAAATGACATCAGCGGTTGGTTATCCAACTTTACGTTTAATTCGGGTAAGAATTGGAGCTATTTTATTAAATGATTTATCTTTAGGAAAGGTAAAAGAAGTAGATAAGTTAATGTAACATTTATTACCAAAAAAGAAAAGAAATCTATTTATTTTTGTGGTATGAACAACTCTAATACAACTTTATATATTGTAGCTGCTGTAATAATTTTACACTTTATTATAGGTTTTGGATTTTTAATTTATAAGATGAATAAGAAAGATAAAAAATAGTTATTTTCTTAACATTTCTATATGTGGAATTCCATCTTCTAAATATTCTTCTCCAAGTTTTATAAAACCGTGAGATTCGTAGAATTTTTTTAAATACACTTGCGCAGAAATTGTAATTTCAGTGGTATTAAATTTTTCTTGGATTGCTTTTATAGAAGCTTTCATTAAATCGTGTCCGTAACTAAATTTACGTTCTTTTTCATCAACAATTACTCTACCAATACTTGCTTCTTTAAAATAATCTCCTGGTTTAAAAATTCTTGTGTAAGCTATTATTTTATCATTTTTAAAACCTAAAACATGCAAAGATTTTTGATCTTTAAAATCTAAATCTTGATACACACAATCTTGTTCTACTACAAAAACTTCTGAACGAAGTTGTAAAATACGATACAATTCATCTAAAGATAATTGGTAAAATTCTTTGACTAAAAACTCCATATTTAAAATATCTCGACTGTGCTCGAGGTGACATTTTATTT
>CAXICE010000325.1:0-1884 GCA_964022045.1 uncultured Polaribacter sp.
TTAGTTTTAATGCTCTAGCACGTTTAATTCTTTTATCTGTCCAAAAACGATTGTATTCAATCAGCATTTTATTTCTGAAATCTTCTCCTGTAGAATTCCAATAAAATTCATAACTGTTTGGAACAAACATTCCTAAAACAGATTTTTCTGTAAAATTATTTTTGCTTAAAAACTGTTTGTCTTTTATGGCGTTTAAAATCGAAATAGAATCGGCCTCAATTTGTGTTGCAATTCTACCAGCCAAATCTTCTAATGTATGTTGGTTATTAAAAACTAATTTAACCGGAGTTTGTTTTCCGCTTCTTAGTAAATTAATCAAATCGTTATTAGAAATTCCTTTCGGAATTTTAAATTTTCCTGCTCTAATTTTTGTGTTGTAATTCTTTCTATTAGCAACCCAAACAAAGGGTTTTGCACGTTTTAAAAAAGGTCTAATTTCGTTTTCTAAATCTTTTAAAGAACTATTTGTTTTTATGTAAATAAAGCCTTCTTTAACAGTATTTGGTGCATAAATTTTATTGTAAGTATTGTAAGCAAATACCGCTCCAATAATCAATAATAAGCCAGTTATTAATACTATGAGTTTCTTTTTATTCATGAATTAATTGAAATAAAATTTCGTCTTTAAATGTATTGTTTTTTGATAAAATCCAGTCTTTTTTTACACCGATTTCTTTGAAATTATGTTTGCTGAAAAGTGAAACACTTTTTTCATTATCAGAAGTGATATTTGCATACAATTGATGCAAGTTTAAATGTGTAAAACAATAATCAATTAACAATGATAATGCTTCTGATGCAAATCCGTTTTTCTTATATTCTGTATTGATTAAAATTCCAATTCCGGCTCTTTTATGTTGCGGATTAAAATCAAATACATCAATCATTCCAACTGATTTATTTGTTGTGTTTTCTTCAATAATTAAGCGTAGTTGTTTGGCTTCAAAAATATCTAAATGTGCATTTTCTAAATATTGTTTCAATAAAAATTTAGAAAACGGAGTTTGCGTATGACTTACTTCCCAAAAAGATTCGTTGTTTTCTGTTTTAAACAAAAAATGTAAATCTTCGGGCTCTAAAGCACGTAATTGTATATTTTTTCCTTTTAAAGTTTCCATTAAATTTCAATTGATCCTTTAAATACAAAAGTAGCTGGTCCTTTTAGAAAAATATTTTTGTATTGTTCGTTTTCAATAGAAAAAGAAACTTCTAATTCTCCGCCTAAAACAGGTAATTTGATTTGATTTGATGTTGTTTGATTTGTTTTATGCATCGCAATAGCAACTGCTGTAACTCCAGTTCCGCAAGCTAATGTTTCATTTTCTACACCTTTTTCGTAGGTTCTAACCTTAAATGTATTGTTGTTTATTTTTTGCACAAAATTTACATTTGTGCCAGGACTTTCGTAGCTATATCTAATTTTTTTTCCGTTTTCAAAAACAGGATAATTTTCTAAATCTTCTACAAGCTCAACATGATGCTGTGTTCCTGTATAAGCAAAAACTGAACTTTCATTTATTTGGATTTCATCAACATCAATCATTTGTAAAGAGACAATATTGTTTTCAATTTCAGCGTAATGCAATCCATCAACAGCAGTAAAGTTTGTTTTTGTACTAATAATATTTAATTGCTTTGCAAAAGCAACAGCACATCGCGCTCCATTTCCACAAAAAGTTAAACTTCCATCAGCATTAAAATATACCATTTTAAAATCGGTTTCCAAATCGTTTTCTAATAAAATCAATCCGTCAGCACCAATTCCAAAATGTCTATCGCACAATTTATTGACTAAATCAATGTCGTTTTTAGGAAAAAAACCGTTTCTATTATCAATCATGATAAAGTCGTTTCCAGTTCCTTCGTATTTGTAAAAAGTACAAT
>CAXICE010000326.1:0-1881 GCA_964022045.1 uncultured Polaribacter sp.
TACAACGTATTCATTCCAGGGTCGTTAAATTGCGATGCGATGGTTCCAAAAACAGGCATGTCATCCATGTGAACATCCCATAAATTGTTGTTTCGCATGTATTGTTTCTTTACATCACGAATGGCATCTAAAGCACCTCTTTTGTCAAATTTATTGATGGCAACCAAATCAGCAAAATCTAACATATCGATTTTCTCTAATTGTGTTGCAGCACCAAATTCTGGCGTCATTACATATAAAGAAGTATCAGAATGCTCTATAATTTCAGTATCCGATTGTCCAATTCCAGAAGTTTCTAAAATGATTAAATCGAACTCAGCAGCTTTTAAAACTTCAACCGCTTCATTTACATATTTTGATAAAGCTAAATTAGATTGACGTGTTGCCAAAGAACGCATATACACACGCTCGTTATTAATGGCATTCATACGGATTCTATCACCTAAAAGTGCGCCACCAGTTTTTCTTTTTGATGGATCAACAGAAACTAATCCGATTGTTTTTTCTGGGAAATCAATTAAAAAACGACGAACTAATTCATCTACTAAAGATGATTTTCCAGCACCACCGGTTCCTGTAATTCCTAAAACCGGAGTTTTAGAATTTTTATTTTTTATATGAATTGCCTCTAAAGTTGATTTTGCAACTTCAGGAAAATTCTCAGCAGAAGAAATAGTTCTTGCAATGCTTCCAATTTCTTTTTTTGCTAAATCATCAATAGTTACATTTAATTCATCACCAACAGCAAAATCAGAAGTTTTTACCAAATCATTAATCATTCCTTGTAAACCAAGTTCTCTACCATCATCTGGAGAATAAATACGTGTAATTCCGTAATCCATCAATTCTTTGATTTCTTCAGGAAGAATTACGCCACCACCGCCACCAAAAATCTTGATGTGAGAAGCACCTTTTTCTTTTAACAAATCATACATGTATTTAAAATATTCTGTATGTCCACCTTGATAAGAAGTCATTGCAATGGCGTTTGCATCTTCTTGAATTGCGCAGTTTACAACTTCTTCAACACTTCTATCATGACCTAAATGAATTACTTCAACTCCAGTTGATTGGATAATTCTTCGCATAATATTTATGGCAGCATCATGTCCGTCAAATAATGAAGCGGCTGTTACTATTCTAACTTTATATGTTGGCTTATAAGGTGCTATTTGTTCCATTCGTAATAAATGTTTGATTTTGGTTGCGCAATTTACGGAATTCTTAAAAAACAATTAGATTCTTTGTTTTTTTTTATGTTAATTTTGCAATATGTTTAAACCGCGAATTGAATTAGAGCCAGATGATTTTTATTATAACGAACAAGGTTATAAAGTATTTACCGAAAAGTACCATATAAAAAGAGGATATTGTTGTAAAAGTGGATGTAAACATTGCCCATATGGCTACGATAAAAAAACTGATACATTTAAATAAATAGTATTATTTATCTGTGAATCAAATATTTGTGTATATTTATAAAGTTAAAGCATTATAAATGTCACGTTTAAGTCAATTATCACAGTATAGAAAACATCTTGAAGAAAGGTATAGAAAGTTGGTAGAGCAATCTAGTGACTACAAATATATTGATGAAGCTAAAAGTGATGGAGCTGCGTTTAAAGCAATGAAAATTCGTGATAAATTAAATAGAATTAACTATTTAAATAATGAGTTTTCAATTTAGTTTTTTAAAATACTTTCCATTTCTTGTTGTAATTCCGCTGCTTTTTTTCTTGCCTCTTTTGCAAAATTTGTATCTTTTGAAGCGTAAATAATTCCGCGAGAAGAATTAATTAGTAAACCAATATTTTTTGATAATCCATATTTACAAACATCTTGTAAATTTCCGCCTTGTGCACCAACACCAGGAACTAATAA
>CAXICE010000327.1:0-1881 GCA_964022045.1 uncultured Polaribacter sp.
CTGTTTTTGGAACCATCGCATCGCAATTTAACGACCCTGGAATGAATACGTTGTACAAACGTATTATGGATAAATTGGTAGAAAAAACAAATGCCGATTTAAAATCGAGCATGGAAATTACCAAAGAAATGTCTGAAAAAATCTTTGTAATTCCGCCAAGCAGAGTTCGTTATTTATCAGAAATATCTGAAAGTAATAGAGCATACGACAAAAAAGTTGACGATCAAGTTATCGTTGCCCAAAAATTATATGGAATTCATCAAACGATTGAATCGATTACAAACTCAACTGTTGAAATTTCAAAAATTGGATTGAATGAAGATGAGATTTTAAATCAAGTTCAAGATGATAAAGAGTTTTTAAAGTTATTGATCGCTCAATTCGATAAAGTAAAATTAAATTTAGATCCGCATAATTGGGAAGTAATTTTAAATTGGAGCGATAAAGTTGCTAAATATAAAAACCCTGTTTATACGTTTAAAGTTCGTGATAAAGAAATCAATATTGAAACACATTCAGAATCACTTTCACACACACAAATTCCGAAAGTAGCCTTACCAAAATACAAAGCTTGGGGAGATTTATTACGTTGGAATTTACAAGAAAATGTTCCTGGAGAATTTCCGTTTGCATCAGGATTGTATCCTTTTAAAAGAACAGGAGAAGATCCAACAAGAATGTTTGCTGGTGAAGGTGGTCCAGAAAGAACCAATAGACGTTTTCATTATGTAAGTTTAGGAATGGATGCAAAACGCTTATCAACAGCTTTTGATTCTGTTACTTTATATGGAAATGATCCTGGAGAAAGACCCGATATTTATGGTAAAATTGGTAATGCGGGAGTTTCAATTTGTTGTTTAGATGACGCTAAAAAATTATATTCTGGTTTTGATTTAAGTCACGCAATGACATCAGTTTCTATGACAATTAACGGTCCTGCGCCAATGTTGTTAGGTTTCTTTATGAATGCGGCAATCGATCAGAATTGTGAGAAATACATCAAAGAAAACAAATTAGAAAAAACGGTTGAAGCTAAATTTAAAGAAGTTTATGATTCAAAAAGTTTAGAAAGACCAACGTATCAAGGAGATTTACCAGAAGGAAATGATGGTTTAGGATTGATGTTGTTAGGCTTAACAGGAGATTTGGTTTTACCTGCTGATGTTTATCAAAAAATAAAAACAGAAACTTTAGCGCAAGTTAGAGGAACTGTACAAGCTGATATTTTAAAAGAAGATCAAGCGCAAAATACCTGTATTTTTTCTACGGAATTCGCCTTGCGTTTAATGGGTGATGTACAAGAATATTTTATTGAAAAACAAGTTAGAAACTTTTATTCAGTTTCTATCTCTGGTTATCATATTGCAGAAGCAGGTGCAAATCCAATTACACAATTGGCATTGACTTTATCAAACGGATTTACTTACGTTGAATATTATTTATCAAGAGGAATGGATATTAATAAATTCGGACCGAATTTATCGTTCTTTTTCTCAAACGGAATTGACCCAGAATATTCAGTAATTGGTAGAGTTGCTCGTAAAATTTGGGCAAAAGCGATGAAGAATAAATACGGAGCAAATCCGAGAGCACAAATGTTAAAGTATCACATTCAGACTTCTGGACGTTCTTTACACGCTCAAGAAATTGACTTTAATGATATTAGAACAACGTTGCAAGCCTTATACGCGATTAATGATAATTGTAATTCTTTACACACAAATGCGTATGATGAAGCCATTACAACTCCAACAGAAGAATCTGTAAGAAGAGCGATGGCAATTCAGTTGATTATCAATAAAGAATTAGGATTGACAAAAAATGAAAATCCGATTCAAGGTTCATTTATTATTGAAGAATTAACTGATTTAGTTGAAGAAG
>CAXICE010000328.1:0-1877 GCA_964022045.1 uncultured Polaribacter sp.
GTGTTTGCAACGTATTTTCTTAGTTTCTCTATAAATTAAAACTATGATTCTATATGTATTTTTTCTTTTCTCTATCGCCTTTTCAATTTTGGCGTTCGAGCGGGCTTTTCGTTGTATCTTTTTACGCTGAACTTGTTTCAGCGTCTTTTCATATTAATACAGATACTGAAACAAGTTCAGCATAAAAAGGATGTCACTGCAATCCCTAACGCTGGTGTACTTGCCAACTTTTTCTCATTGCAAAGAAAGTTTTTTCTTTCTGTGGCAATCTCATGATAAAAAAGAGATTACTTCGTCACACTTCCTCGTAATGACAATCTTTTACGCTTTTAATGTATTCATCAATTCTGATAAAGAACATTCCGTTTGCTCACCAGAATTCATGTTTTTTAACGTAAAAACATCATTTTCTACTTTAGAAACTACAAATTCAATTGCTCTATTGGTTACGTATTTCCATTGTCGTTTTTGCGCCTTATTACTTTCACCTAAATCAGGATAAAATTCTGATTTGATATTATTTTCTCTCAAACTCTTTATCGCTTTCATTTTTACAACATCTGTGGTTGCATCAAAATTCAAGAAAATAACTTTTGGTTTAGGCAACGCAACAGCTTTGAACAAACCTAATTCTTCTAACACCAAATAAATTCTGTCTAATCCGAAAGAAATTCCAACTCCAGAAACATCTTTTAAACCAAAGATTCCTGTTAAATCATCATATCTTCCGCCGCCGCCAATAGAACCCATTTTTACACCTTTTGGTGCCGCAACTTCAAAGATTGCTCCGGTGTAATAATTCAATCCTCTTGCCAACGTAACATCTACTTCTAAATTGGCGGTTTCTAATCCTAATTCCGTAATCGAATTACAAACAAAACGCAATTCTTCAACACCTTTTGTTCCTTCTTCGGATGTTTGTAACATCGCTTCTAAAGAACTTAATTTATCTGCATTTGAGCCAGAAAAATCAAACAACGGACTTACTTTTTCTATCGCATTTTCTGTAATTCCTTTTGACAACATTTCTTTTACAACGCCTTCTTTACCAATTTTATCTAACTTATCTAAAGCAACAGTAAAATCGATTAATTTGTCTTTTGCGCCAATAACTTCTGCAATTCCTGATAAAATTTTTCTGTTATTGATTTTAATGGTCGTTCCAGCTAAACCTAATTTGCTAAAAACCGAATCGTACAATTGTACAAATTCTACTTCTTGCCAAAGCGATTTACTTCCAACAACATCTGCATCACATTGAAAAAACTCTCTAAATCTTCCTTTTTGCGGACGATCGGCTCTCCAAACTGGCTGAATTTGATAACGCTTAAACGGAAATGTAATATCATTTTGGTGTTGTACAACGTAACGTGCAAATGGCACTGTTAAATCGTAACGCAATGCTTTTTCGGATATTTTTGAAATATGAGTTTTAGAATTCAATGTGCAATAGTTTGCATATCTGTATAAAATTCTTTTTCTATATTTTTCGTTGCTATTATCTTTTAAAGGTAATAACTCATTAAAATCAATTTCTTGAATTTTTAAAATTACCTCCTTAATTTCTTTATGACTAAATTTATCTGAAGATAACTCTACTAATTCTTTCTCAAAACTTTCTTTTAATGAAAGGTTTTTATTTTTTAAAACTTTAGAAATTAAGCTATCAAAAACTTCTAATTTGTATATAAGTACAGAATCATCCATTCTTAATGATTTATAAAAATCCCCAGAATTCAAAATTTTGAAAATCAACCGATCACCTTCTTCACCATATTTTCCCATCAACGTAGCTGAGTTTTCAAAACTCGGAGTTTCAATGGGTTGAAATCCGTAGGTTTCAAAAGCAGCTTTAATCGTATTAAAAATATAATTAC
>CAXICE010000329.1:0-1872 GCA_964022045.1 uncultured Polaribacter sp.
TTGCTTCAATTGCCATTGCCAAGCAGATAATAATGCTTCGTCTAGACTTTTTTCTGTTTTCCAATTTAGTTCTTTATTAGCAATTGTAGTATCTGCGTATGCAGCAGTAACATCACCTTCTCGTCTATCTACAATTTTATAATTTAGTTTTGTTTCAGAAACTTTTTCAAAAGTTTTGATAACATCTAAAACTGAGCTGCCTCTTCCTGTACCAACATTAAAAAATTCAAAATTTGTTTTGTTATTCTTGTAGATTAACCTTTCTAATGCTGCAATGTGTGCATTTGCTAAATCAACAACATGTATATAGTCTCGAACCGCCGTTCCGTCTTTTGTTGGATAATCATTTCCAAAAACAGATAATTCTTTTCTAATTCCGGCTGCAGTTTGCGTAATAAACGGAATTAAATTCTGAGGAACTCCCAAAGGTAATTCACCAATTTTAATACTTTCATGACCTCCAATTGGATTAAAGTATCGTAAAGCAATCGCATTTAAATGGTATGCGTTGCAGCTTTCTTTAATGATTTCTTCTCCTATTTGTTTGGTGTTTCCGTACGGAGATTCTGCTGGTTTTGTAGGTGCATTTTCTGTAATTGGTAGTTCGTCTGCTTGACCATAAACGGTACATGAAGAGCTGAAAATGAAATTATCAATACTTCTATTTTTCATTTCTTGCAATAAATACACTAAAGTTGCAATATTGTTTTCGTAGTAATCTAAAGGTTTTTGTACACTCTCTCCTACAGCTTTGTATGCTGCAAAATGGATAACTCCATCTACTGAGTTATTGTCAAAAAAAGAAGTGACATCGTTTTTTATACGTAAATCAATTTGATGAAATTCAGGTTTCTTTCCAGTAATTGATGTGATGTTATCTAGAACATCAATCGTTGTATTAGATAGATTATCAATAATTACAACTTCAAACCCTGCGTTTTGTAATTCAACAACTGTGTGAGAACCAATAAAACCTAAACCGCCAGTAACTAAAATTCTTTTCATGTAGCTAAAATAAAAAAAGCTCAGTTAAAAAACTGAGCTTTTTTGTTATTCTTTATAAATAGATGTTTATCCAACAAAATCTAAAATCGTTTTAGTGATAAACTCTAATTGCTCTTTTTCTAGTTCTGTATGCATCGGTAAAGAAATTACAGTTTGTATCAGTTGATTTGTAACAGGAAAATCACTTTCATTATATCGTTCATCTTGATATGCTTTTTGAGCATGCAATGCAACTGGGTAATAAATTGCATTCGGAATATTGTTTTCTAATAAATGTTTGTGTAATTCGTCACGCTTTCCGTTTGTGATTTGTAAAGTGTATTGATGAAAAACATGGCAATTACAAGTATCGCAAATTGCACCACAAGATTTAGTTGTTGGTGTAATTATATTTGAATTGTTTGCAAATGCATTATTATAAAAACGAGCAGCATTTCTTCTGGCTTCACAATAACTATCTAATAAAGGTAGCTTTGCTTTTAAAACTCCAGCTTGAATAGAATCTAAACGAGAATTTACACCAACAACATCATGATAATAACGTGTGTACATTCCGTGATTTACAATTCCTCTTAAAGTGTGAGCCAATTCATCATCATTTGTAAAAATGGCACCGCCATCACCATAACAGCCTAAATTTTTTGAAGGAAAAAATGATGTTGTTCCCACATTACCAATCGTTCCAGCTTTCTTTTTTGTTCCGTCTTTAAAAGTATAATCTGCTCCAATTGCTTGTGCATTATCTTCAATCACAAATAAATTATGTTCTTTTGCAATTTCCATAACTGCATCCATGTTTGCTACTTGACCAAATAAATGAACAGGTACAATTGCTTTTGTTTTTGGTGTGATTGCTTTTTTCAAAGC
>CAXICE010000330.1:0-1864 GCA_964022045.1 uncultured Polaribacter sp.
GGTTTAATTGCTGATGAAGTTATTGCTTGTGCAGCAAGCGACAAAAATGATGCTTCTACTTCTTATATTTTTTATTACCCAATTTTTGGTGCATCCGAAATTCAATACTTCGAAACAGAAAATACTAATGTAAATGAGAAAGATTTTTCTTTATATAAAAAAAGAGTTTTGCAAAAAGAAGACGTTTTTAATGGATATTTAGAACGTTTTATTAGAAGCGATATAGAAGAAGTTTGGTCTATCATTACCTACAAAACAAACGGAAAATTACACAAATCAAACCCAATTCGGTTAAAACATCAATCAAAACCAACCGAATGGAACAATAAAGTTACAACTGATTTTACAGAAAAAATTTCACCAAAATTTTCTTGGGAAGACGGAATTTACAAAGAGAATGAAATCTATTTTCAAGTAGTTTCTGATATTGAAAATAATTTGTTATCTGGAACTTATACTTACGACAAATGGTTTAAATATTATCAACTAGATAATGTAGTTTTAAATGTTACTACAGAAAAACCACCAGTTTTAGTAATAAATACAGATTATAATTTTACAATGATGGGTGTTAGTTTAGATAATTGGGTAAATTTAGTAATTGAGAAAAAATTTTCTGTTCAATAATGAAAAAAACGATTTTAGTTTTCTGCTTTTTAGTTTTTAGTTCTTCAGTTATTAAAGCTCAAGAAAACAAAATTATTGATGTTAAAGTTGAAGGTTTAAAAAAGACAAAAATTAGTGTTATTCAATCTTTTTTACTCACCAAAAAAGGATTTCCCTTAGATTCTGTTACTCTAAATAATGATGTGCAACGTTTAAAAAGATTGCCAGCTTTTGCTAATGCATATTTTAAAGTTGTTAAAAAAAACGAAGCTTCTTATCAAGTTGTTTTTAAAGTAGAAGAAAATCATACCATTATTCCTTCTGTAAATTTTTGGACAACAACCAATAAAGAATTTGCGTATAAAATTGGTTTAGTAGATCATAATTTATTTGGCAGAAACATGTCTTTTGGCGGATTTTACCAAAACAATGGTTATCATTCTTACGGAATCAATTTTAAAGCACCTTATTTGTTTTCTAACCGATTAGGTTTTGGAGTAAATTACACGAATTGGATTAGTGAAGAACCTTTGTATTTTGACAATGGTTCTGCTAATTATATGTATCAAAACACATCGATAGAAACCATGTTGATGTACGAATTGAATTTCAAAAATCGTTTAGAGCTTGGTGTCAACTTTTTCAATGAAAAATATACCTATAAAACAGGATTAACTTCACCAACAATTCCACAAGAATTAGACGTCAATAAATTCATGCTAAAATTCATCTATTTGTACAACAATTTAGATTATCACTATCAGTATGTTAGCGGATTTAAAAACGAATTGTATCTACAAATGGTTACTTCAAAAAATGAGTTTCAAGATGATTTTTTTGTGACTTGGAACGATTTATTTTACTTCCGTAGAATAGGCGAAAAAGGAAATTGGGCAAATAGACTACGTGTTGGTTTATCAACCAATAATAAAAGTCCGTTTGCGCCTTTTGCATTAGATAATAATGTGAATTTACGTGGCGTTGGTATTTTGGTTGATCGCGGAACAGGAAGTATCGTTTACAATACAGAATACAGACATACAATTTTAGAAAAAGGAGCTTTTGTGATGCAAAGTAATGTTTTTGTGGATGCCGGAACTTGGCGAAAACCTGGCGGAAGTTTAAGCGATTTTACGAAGCAAAAAAACATGAAACTTTTTTCTGGAATTGGATTGCGTTTTATTCACAAAAAAATATTCAAAGCAATTTTTAGAATTGATTACGGATTTGAACTCACCAACGGAAAAGCAAAAGGTTT
>CAXICE010000331.1:0-1852 GCA_964022045.1 uncultured Polaribacter sp.
CGCCAACATATATTCTTGACGGGTATAAATTAACGATTGCGTAATGTAATGGCGATGTTAATGCTAAGACTATAAAAAGAAAAGTAAAGATTGTTTTCCATGTTTCTTTTTTTTCAGATGTTGTTTTATTCATTTCTAATATTTTTCAGTTTGGTTTAAAGATGACGAATAGCTAATTATATTGTTACATTTTATTAATTATTTTGCTTGAATTCTTATTATCTTTTCCATTTTTCTTCCTTTTGCCAATTCATCAATTAGCTTTTCCATTTGTCTGCATTGTTTATACAATTCAAATTCATCTTCAATTTCTTCAATTCTATAACCACAAACAACGCCTTTAATTAAATGTGCGTTTGGGTGAATTTTAGCTTTTTCAAAAAACGTTCTAAATGTTACTTTCTCTGCTATAAGTTTTTGTAACTTTTCTTCGTCAAAACCCGTAAACCATTCTATTACTTTATGGAAATCTTCTCTTGTTCTACCATGTTTTTCTAATCTATTCCAGTAAAGCGGATAAATAGTTGCAAAGATCATATTGGCAACTTGTTCGTTCTTTTTAGCAGTAACTTTCATTGTATTTATATATTGATGTAGCAATTTACAAATTTCTAGTTAACAAAAATTGGCAAATAAGCTTAGCCATGATTGAGCTATTTGTGTGAGCTCTCACGCTTTTGGGCGTGAAGCGAGTAGCGAAAGCATGAAATAGCTTCAAATAAAAAATCCTAAGCAAATTGCTCAGGATTTATATATTTTATAAAATATAATTGATTTATTCATCAATGCATTTAATAAAATCTAGAAACACTTTTTTGTGCAATGCTAAATCCATATTTGCAGAAAGCGCCACTCTTGCTATATAATCTTTATCGCCTTCTTTTGTGGTGCCTTGCGTAGAGGTTGCAGGAATGGTCCAATAACAACCTTTTAATTGTCCGTAACTAACGCAGTATTTGCTTTCATCAGGAATTTCAGTAATCATTAAATTGATTAATTTATGATTCAATGCTCTTTTGTAAGCTTCTTTTTCTTGCGTCGTATTTCCTTTTGTTGGAAGATCTAAAGAAAAAACCGATGGCGTAAAACCTTGTGACGCTAATTCTTCGGACACAAAATTAATTTTGGCTGCTGGCAAGGTTTCTTTAATGTAGTTTACAAATTCTCGTGTATTTGCATATGCATCTTTAATTCGTTGATTCATTGAAGGCAATTGTGCTGCTAAAATTTCATATTGAAGTTGAGTAGCTTCATTATCACAAAGATTTAAATGCAACGCTATTTTTTCCATTAAAACGGTTGTTTTGTCATTTCCAACACAATAACCAGCTGTACATTTTCCGCCACTTGGAAATTTTGATCCGCTTGCATAAGAAATCGCTCTAACAGTTGATAAAATTTCTCCTTCTCCTAAAAACAATACATTCGGGCAAAATGTTTGATCTAATATAAACACCGAATCAATAGCAGTTTCTCCATTTTTAGTTGTTCGTTTTCTTTCTAAAACTTCTTTTAAAGCTAACAATTCTGGAACTTCAACTCTTGGGTTTGTTGGAATTTCTGCAATGATAAAGGGAATGGCATTTTCATCAGCAATTTGTTCTAAAACGCTGTCAATACTTTGTACCATATCGTTATCGCCATCCACAGCTAAATCTACCACTTCAACATTATCAATACAAGCTGCAACACGCCTTGCTTGGTCGTTTGTACCGCCATAACAATTTGTAGGAACAATAAATTTAATGGCTTTTTCAGGGTGATTTTCTTTTGCATCGTCAATTAAACCCATCATAATTGCATACTGAATTGACAAGCCGCTTGACGCTACTAAAGGATTTATGTTTGTGCC
>CAXICE010000332.1:0-1850 GCA_964022045.1 uncultured Polaribacter sp.
TGAATCCATCCTTTATAAGTATTCCAAATAATAGCTTCAGAAGTTGGTCTTACCACTAATTCTTCTTCTAATTTCGCTTCCGGATCTACACGTAATTTTCCTTCGTTATCAGGATCATTTTGTAAACGATAATGCGTTACAACGGCACATTCTTTTGCAAATCCTTCTGCATTTTTCTCTTCAGCTTCGAATAAACTTTTAGGAACAAATAATGGAAAGTATGCATTTTCATGCCCTGTCTCCTTAAACATTCTATCTAGTTCTGCTTGCATTTTTTCCCAGATGGCAAATCCGTAAGGTTTTATCACCATACATCCTCTAACGGCAGAGTTTTCTGCTAAATCAGCTCTAACAACTAATTCGTTATACCATTTAGAATAATCTTCTTTTCTTGTTGTTAACTTCTTACCCATAATTTAAAAGTTTGGCATAAAACTTGTTATCTTTATTGTGGATTTAAAATCCTGCACAAAACTAATGCAAAAAGATTAGTGTCCCAATCAAAGTTTAATTTTTTTGCAAAACAATATTAATCTGATCAACATATTATGGAATCTCAATCATATTCAAAAAAAGCAGTTTACTATATAGCTTTTGTTTTTGCGGCTAATTTCATTTTAGCTTCTTGTGGAACTTATCAAAGTGTTTATAATAATGACGGAATTTATGACGATGATGAAACCGTAGAAAGAGTTGTTATTATTGATAACAAAAAAAAACACAAAGATGTTAAAGACAGTTATTTTAAAGATGAAGTTAATGCCTTTAAAGACATCGATGAGGAAAGTATATTTAACAACGTTGAAGATGATAATAACGATTTAGATAGTGATTACAATAATGATCCTTGGAGATATTCAACAAATGATGATGACGCGGTTGTTATCAATATCAATGTAAGAAACAGATTCAGAAATTATTGGGATTTTTATGATTACGACAATTACTGGAGTTATCAATGGGGATTTAGACATGGCTTTTATGGCAATTATAGTTACTATCCTTACCACTATGGTTATTATAATAATTTTAGGTTTTACAATTTTTATTACAGTCCTTATTATTACAACAGTTACAGAAATAATAGGTTCTACAATAACTACTACAACAGAAACTATACCTACACAAAAAGGAATTCTGCAAAAACAAACGGCAGAAGAAATTCTTCTTTTTACAATAGCCGAAACACAAACTATTCTAACAGAAGAACATCGACAATAAACAGTAGAATAAGATCTGTTTTAAATAATTCTAGAAGACGCAGTAACGCTACACAAAACAACAACAGCAAAAGAAGAAGCTCTACAAACACAAATAGAAGAGGAAACAACAAAAAAAATTCTTCTACAAGAAGATCTAATTCAACTAACAAAAACACATATAAAACAAACAGAAGAGGTTCTTCAAATTCAAGAACAAGATCAAATTCTTCTACAAATAGAAACTCTTCTGTAAAAAGTACTTCTAGAAGTAGAAACACCTCTTCAAGAAGAAAAAATTAACAATCAATTTTTAAATTCATAAAAATGAAAAAAGTTACATTATTTGTACTCTTTTGCACAGTTTCTTTGCACAGTTTTTCGCAAAGTTTAGCCTATGAAGATTTAGCCATCTTATTCTCAAAAGACAACAACACTGGTTCTGCAAGATTCAATGCAATGAGTGGCGCATTTGGTGCTTTGGGCGGAGATATTAGCGCTATAAAAATAAACCCTGCTGGTGGATCAATTTTTACAAACAGTATGTTTTCTGCGTCTTTTAACTCAAGATCAACAGACATAAAAGCTAATTATTACGGAAACTCAACTACAACGCAAGAAGAGTATTTTAACTTTTCACAAGCTGGAGCT
>CAXICE010000333.1:0-1830 GCA_964022045.1 uncultured Polaribacter sp.
TCTAAAACATAGCCGTCTTTTTCTAATTGTTCGGCAATTCTATATACACTTTTATTAAAGCCTGTATTACCAACAACACGCCAATATTTCTCCACAAAAGAAACGGTTTCAAAAGCTAAATCTCCTGTTAATTCTTGATTTATTGTATCTGAATATTCAGAAGGTTTTAATAATTTATTTTGATTACAAGCTAAAATAAAGCTCAGAAAAAATAAAAATAAGATTGATTTTTTTATCATAATTCATAAGTATTTAAAGAGTAAACTTACAATAATGAATGCAAAAAAAGGAAAGAAAAGTGTTTTAAAGAGAAAAATGTTTTTTTTATAAAATCTAAACGCTACTTTTAGACTAAAAAAAAGTCTTCCTTTGAGAAAGAAGACTTTTTTAATAAGATATACTATCCCCCAATAATTTATCTCGTTAAATGTTATTCAAAGATAGTAGATTAAGCTGTTAACTGTTTTGTGTTTTTCACAAAATCTGTTTTTAAATTTTGTAAATTTTATAAATCCCCCATGAAGCCAGAAGAAAAACTATTTAATTTTATTAGAAATAAAGTGCCTAACTCTGTTTCTTTTACAGACGAAATTGCACAAGTGTTAAAAGTAAATTATGATGCAGCATATCGTAGAGTTACCGGAAAAACAACATTAAGTTTAAATGAAACTTTAAGGTTGATGAATGCTTATGACTTTACAATTGATGATATTTTCTCAGAAAAAAAAGACTTCATTCGAGTTACAAAAAAAGAAGGTGTTAATAGTATAGATAAACTTGGTGAGTATTTTAGTTTAGCTACTTCTGAGTTAAAAACGATCTCTAAATTTCAAAAATCAGACATCTATTATTCTGCCAAAGATTTACCTGTATACTATTCTAAAGGTGCTTTTAGAAAATTTAAAATGTTTTCTTTTTTAAATGTCTTGGCAGATCAGTTTGATTTTAAGAAAATTTCTTTTGATAATTTTGATAAAAATGAAGCACTTGTTTCTAAATTAAAAGAATTAGAAGATATATACGAATCTGTTTCTACTACAGAAATTTGGTGTAAAGACACCTTAACAAGTAGCATCAATCAGATTTTATATTTCTTTAAAATTGGCTATATAGAACAAGAAAATGCGTTATTAATTGTTGATGATTTTTATAAAACAATTCAAAAAATTGAAAACCAATGTGTAACTGGACAAAGAGGTAATAATGACAAAACGTTTAAGCTTTTCAATAATGACTTATTGAATTTGAACAACATTATTTTTATGAAAGGAGAGAAAGAGCAAAAGTTTTTTGTGCCTTATACAACCTTATCATATATAAAAATTGCTGATTCAAAAACTTGTGAAGAAATGATCCGTTATTTTAAAAAACAATTAGAGTTTTCTAAGCACCTTTCTGGTGATTCTGCCATTGAAAGAACGATATTTTTCAACCATTTATATAAAAGAATTGATAAGTTAAGAAGCATTATTCAGTTAGGATAATCTCTTTGACTTTTTGGCGCAAAACCGGAATTACATTTCTCTCAAACCACGGATTCTTCGTCAACCAAAATTGATTTCTTGGACTTGGATGCGGCAGCACAAAATAGTTAGGTAAATACTCAGGATAATTATCTACCGTTTCTGTAAGTGTTCTTTTTGCGTTGTCTTTTAAGTAATAATTCTGTGCGTACATTCCGATTAAAATAATCATCTCTAGATTTGGCATGTTGTCAAATAATTGTTGATGCCATTTTGGAGCGCATTCTTTTCTTGGCGGTTTGTCGCCCGATTTGCCTTTTCCAGGATAACAAAATCCCATCGGAATGATTGCAAAATTTTCTACATC
>CAXICE010000334.1:0-1827 GCA_964022045.1 uncultured Polaribacter sp.
ATACAAAAATTACCAAAAATATGACCAAGTATATCTTTGTCAACATCATATTCTCCGGTAATATTTCCTAAATGACGTAAGCATTCTCTAATGTCAATTGAAAACAAATCTGTTGATATTTCTAAATCAATACCTTGTTGTACAGAAGTAATTGCAGTTAGTGCATTGTTTAAAGCTTCAAAATGTCGCGAATTGGTAACGATAGTTTCGTTATTACTTAATGCCCCTGTATTTACTAAAGAAGTTAATTCAGCTTTTAATTCGTTAATTCCGGTTTTTTGCTTTGCAGACAGTAAAATTAAATTGTCAATCTCTGATTGTAGAATTGATGAATCATGACAAGACAATGTGTCAATTTTATTAGCAATCACTAACAAACGTTTATTAGGAAAACGCTCTTTTATCGTTTCAATTTCTTCTAGAAAATCACCTTTTGCATAAGAGAATTTATTAGAATCGATTAAGAAAATAATCAATTGAGCATTTTCAGCTTTTTCGTATGCTTTTTTAATTCCGATACTTTCTACAACATCTTCCGTTTCTCTAATTCCGGCAGTATCAATAAATCTGAAAGCAACACCATCAATAATCATTTCATCTTCAATTGCATCTCTGGTTGTACCAGCAATATCAGAAACAATAGCTTTTTCTTCGTTTAATAATGTATTTAGCAACGTTGATTTTCCAACATTTGGTTCGCCAATAATGGCAACTGGAATTCCATTTTTCATGGCGTTTCCAAAAGCAAAAGAATCGATCAATCTTTTTAAAACAAAAGTGATTTGTGTAACTAGTTCTTTAAATTTTGTTCTATCAGCAAATTCAACATCTTCACCAGAAAAATCAAGTTCTAATTCTATCAACGCAGCAAAATCTAATAATTGCGCTCGTAATTCTTTTAATTCGTTTGTAATTCCGCCACGCATTTGCTGAATCGCCATTTGATGACTCGCGGCAGAATTCGATGCAATTACATCTGCAACGGCTTCGGCTTGACTTAAATCCATTTTTCCGTTTAAGAAAGCACGCATTGTAAATTCGCCATTATCTGCCATTCTACATCCATTTTGTAAAAACAACTGAATAATTTCTTGTTGAATAAAAACAGAACCGTGACACGAAATTTCTACTGCATTTTCGCCTGTGTACGATTTTGGATTCTTAAAAATAGAAACCAAAACTTCATCTAAAATAATATCATTCTGAATAATATGACCTAAATGAATCGTATGTGTTTTCTGGTCGATCAACGATTTTTTACTTTTAACAGATTTGAAAAAAGCATCAACAATTTCTATCGATTTTCCACCAGAAAGACGAATTACAGAAATAGCACCAACTCCAGATGGAGTAGCTAAAGCAATTATGGTATCGTTTTGAATCATGCTGCAAATATACACAGTTTAATTAGTTGAAAAAATTACTATTCTGTAACAAAACGATTTTTTTGACGTCATATAAGAGAACAATAATTAAAACCCAATAAGATGAAAGAAAACAGACAATTACTCGTATTAACACACTTAAGTCAGTTGTTAGATTTTGTTTCTGGAATTGGCGGATTTATTGTTCCATTAATTCTTTGGGCAGTAAAAAAAGATGAGGTTTATGGTATGGATGCTCACGGAAAAGCAATTTTAAACTTTAGAATTACCATGTTTATTTACTTACTAATTTGTATTCCGTTAGTATTGTTATTAGGATTAGGAATTATTGGATTTATTGTTATTGGAATTTTCTATTTGATATTTCCAATTCTAAATGCGATAAGAGCAAACAATAACGAAGCTCCAAATTATCCTTTTAGTATTCGTTTTATAAGCTAAA
>CAXICE010000335.1:0-1815 GCA_964022045.1 uncultured Polaribacter sp.
GAAACTTAAACACAGAAAAAAAAGAACCTGTTTTAGTTCAGCTTAAATTTGAATTCTAAATGTTACTTTCGAAGTAGAATGTCATTTCGAAGAAGTGAAGAATGAACGACGAGAAATCTAATTTTAAAAAGTGATTCCTCAATCGCCGAAAAAAACATTAAATGAAACTAGAAATAAAAAGAACAAATTCAGAGAACACAGATTTTACCAATTTGGTAAAAGAGCTAGACGCGTATTTAAAAATTACTGATGGCGATGAACACGAATATTACAATCAATTTAATAATATTGATGTTTTAAAACATGTTGTTGTGGCATATTTAGATCATATTCCTGTTGGTTGTGGCGCCATAAAAAAGTTTAATGATGAAGCGGTGGAAGTTAAAAGAATGTTTGTTTCGTTGGATAAAAGAGGAAGCGGAATTGCACAAAAAATAGTTTCTGAATTAGAAATTTGGACAAAAGAATTGGGTTATCAAAAATGTGTTTTAGAAACAGGAACAAGACAGGTTGAAGCTGTAAAATTTTATCAAAAATGCAGTTATAAAAAAATTCCGAATTACGGACAATATGCAAATATGGAAAATAGTATTTGTTTTGAAAAATTACTTTAAATGAAATACAGTTATTGGGAAATAAAAGAATGGTTTACCAACGTTGATTTTACAATTGTTGGTAGCGGAATTGTGGGTTTAAATTGTGCTTTAGAATTGAAAAGGAAGTACCCAGATGCCAATATTTTAATTTTAGAAAAAGGAATGTTGCCACAAGGAGCAAGTACTAAAAATGCAGGTTTTGCTTGTTTTGGAAGCTTGTCTGAAATCATTGATGATTTAATTTCTCATACAGAACAAGAAGTTTTTAACTTGGTGAAAAAACGTTGGGAAGGTTTGCAGTTATTGCGTCAAAATTTAGGTGATAAAAATATTCATTTTCAGCAAAACAAAGGTTATGAATTGTTTAATGACAAAGAGTTTTACAACGAATGTCTGTCAAGAAAAGATGAAATAAATGCACTTTTAAAACCAATTTTTAAAGAAGAAACCTTTTCGATTTCTGAGAATGTTTTCAACTTTAAGAATATTGAATCTAATTATATTGTAAATCAGTTTGAAGGACAAATTGATACAGGAAAAATGGTTTCAGAATTACTTTTAAAAACTCAGAAGGCAGGAATTAAAATATTGAATAATATTACTGTTGAAAATTTCGAAGAAAACGGAAATTCTATTGCTGTAAAAACCAATCAAATTGAGTTTAAAACGAATAAGTTTTTTATTGCAACCAATGGTTTTGCAAAAGAGTTATTAGGTGAAAACGTAAAACCTGCAAGAGCGCAAGTAATCATAACAAAACCAATTAAAAACTTACACATAAAAGGAACTTTTCATTTAGATAAAGGTTATTATTATTTTAGAAATATAGACAATAGAATTTTGTTTGGTGGTGGAAGAAATCTAGATTTTAAAACAGAAGAAACCACCCAATTTGGTGAAACTGAAATCATACAAAATTCATTAAAAGCCATTTTAAAAGAAACGATTTTACCAGACACAAATTTTGAAATAGAACATTCTTGGAGCGGAATAATGGGTGTTGGCAATCAGAAAAAAGCCATTGTAAAACAATTGTCTAACAATGCTTTTTGTGGAGTTCGTTTGGGCGGAATGGGCGTTGCAATTGGAAGCTTAATTGGAAAAGAATTAGCAGATTTAATTGATTAATGTCATTTAGATAGAAGTCGAAAAAACGTATGAACATAAAAGAAGAATTATATAATCAATGCAAAAAGTTTGTTGAAGATAGATTAGAAAC
>CAXICE010000336.1:0-1811 GCA_964022045.1 uncultured Polaribacter sp.
GGAAAATGTAAAAATGTTCATGGGCACTCTTACAAACTTTCTGTTACAGTTATTGGGCAACCAATTGCAGATAGTTCTCAAGTTAAATACGGAATGGTAATTGACTTTTCTGACTTAAAAAAGATTGTAAAAGAAGAAATTGTAGATGTTTTTGATCATGCAACAGTATTTAATCAAAATACACCACATATTGAATTGGCAAAAGAATTAAAAGAACGCGATCATCATGTTATTTTGGTAGATTATCAACCAACAAGTGAAATGATGGTGATTGATTTTGCTGATAAAATTAAAAAGCGTTTACCAAAAAATATTGCGTTATTTTCGTTGCGTTTACAAGAAACTGAAACCAGTTTTGCAGAATGGTTTGCTTCAGACAATTAACAGTTATCAATAATCATTGTTTACTGGTAATTGATTATTGAGTTTATTTTCCGTTAAAAGTATTCATTGTATTTGCCATTCCTGCTGTACCGAAAGAAGTAATTAAATTACATGAAACCGGAATGCGCTCAATCAATTCACTAGTTTCTTCTTTTGTCCATTTATTCAATACAAAATCTACTTGTCTTCCTTTCGAATAATTAGAGCCAACACCAAACCTAAATCGCGGGTATTTTGTAGTATTTAATTTTTCCTGAATGTCTTTTAGACCGTTATGTCCGCCAGCAGAACCTTTCCCTTTTAATCTGATGGTTCCAAAATCGATATTTAAATCATCGGTAACTATTAATGTGTTTTCAACAGGAATTTTTTCTTTGTCCATCCAATATTTTACTGCTTTTCCGCTTAAATTCATAAACGTACTTGGCTTTAGTAAAACAAAAGTTCTTCCTTTAAATCTAAATGTAGCAACGTCACCTAATTTATCAGTTTCAAAAGAAGCATCAAAATCTTTGGCTAAAGCGTCCAGTATTTTAAAACCAATATTATGACGTGTATTGTCGTATTTCTCGCCAATATTTCCTAGACCAACAATTAAAAATTTCTTCATATTGTACAAAAATAAAAAAAGCGTTACAATAAAGTAACGCTTTTTAAAATTATAAGATTTTTTATGCCTATTCTGCTGCTGCTTCTGCTGCTTCAGTTTCTTCTTCTTCACCTTCTTCTTCCTCTGCAGTTGCATTACGAGACATTCTAACTTGTACTACAACCGTATTATCTGGGTGTAAGAATGTACAGTTATTACTATCGATGTCTGTTACAAATAATTTACTTCCAATTTTTAATTTAGAAATATCTGCATTAAAGAAATCTGGTAAATCACCTGGTAAAGCTTTTACTCTTAGTTTACGTTTTGGGAAACGCAAAGAACCTCCATTTAAAACTCCAGGAGCACTTCCTACTAGTTTAACTGGAATGTTCATTGTAACTTCTTTATCATCAAATAATTGATAAAAATCTATGTGTAAGATTTTATCTGTTACTGGGTGAAATTGAATATCTTGTAAAATGGCAGCTACTTTCTGACCATCTAACTCAATCGTTGCAGTATATACATTTGGAGTATATACCAAGTTTTTAAATGCCAATTCTGGCGCTGAAAAATGCATTGGTTTGTCTCCTCCGTATATAACGCAAGGAACCTGACCAGCATTACGTAAGGCTTTCGTTGCTACTTTACCTACGCTTTCTCTTTGAGATCCTTTGATTGTAATTGATTTCATTACTTTTATTTAATTATTGTTACTATTTATATTTACATTAAAAATTGCCCACTAATGCTCGTGTTCTCTTGAACCTTGTGCATTATATCTGCGAATAAAGGGGCGCAAGATACAACTTTTATTTTAGAACTTTCTCTTTTT
>CAXICE010000337.1:0-1807 GCA_964022045.1 uncultured Polaribacter sp.
ATTTGTAACTAAAAAATTAGTTTAAACTAAATATTTAGTTATATTTGCCGTGTTAAACTAAAAACTTAGTTGAAGTAATGACAAAACAATTAACAAAAGCAGAAGAGCAGTTTATGCAAGTTTTATGGACTTTGGGAGAAGCATCTGTAAAAGAAATTATTGAGCAATTACCAAATCCGAAGCCAGCATATAACACCGTTTCTACCATTATTAGAATTTTAGAAACCAAGCAATTTGTAAATCATAAAGCAAAAGGAAGAGGTTATGTGTATTTCCCAATTGTTGATAAAGATGTGTATAGTAATCAAACATTACATAAAGTAATGGATGGTTATTTTGATGGATCATTTAAAAGTATGGTGTCTTTTTTTGTGAAGAAAAACGACATGGATATTTCTGAACTAGAAACTATTTTAAAGGAAATTAATAAGAAAAAAGAATAGCTATGTTAACTTATATTATTCAAATTGTACTGTTTCAAATACTATTTTTAGCAGTGTACGATTTCTTTTTAAGCAAAGAAACGTTTCATAAATACAACCGTTGGTATTTATTGGCAACTCCCATTTTATCTTTTGTATTGCCGTTGATAAAAATTCCGACTTTTCAAAAAGCGATGCCGCAAGAAATTATGATTTTCTTGCCAGAAATTATGTTGTCTCCACAAAAAGTAATAGAACAAACTACGTTTTATGCTGATGGTTCTATAGATTATCTGAGCTTGTTATTCTGGATTGGTGTTGCAATTTTTTCAATCGTCTTTTTAATAAAATTATTTAAAATTGTTGGTTTAATTCTGAAAAACGAAACCATAAAAACACATTTTTATAAACTGGTTTTATTACCAAAACAAAACAATGCATTTTCGTTTTTTAACTACATTTTTCTTGGAAAAGAAATTCCGACAGAAAAAAAAGACGCCATCATTGAGCATGAGTTAATTCATGCAAAACAAAAACATTCAGTTGATTTATTATTCTTTGAATTGCTAAAAATCATCATGTGGTTTAACCCGATGATTTATTTTTATCAACACAGAATTACCTTGTTGCACGAATATATTTCTGACGAAGCAATTATAAAAAGCACCAACAAACAAGATTATTTTAACACCTTACTAAACCAAACTTTTCAGGTTGAAAACATTTCGTTTGTCAATCAATTTCACAAACATTCATTAATTAAAAAAAGAATTATTATGATGACAAAAAACAAATCAAATCAAATCAGAAAAGCAAAGTATTTATTGCTGTTACCATTATTAGCAAGTATGTTATTTTATACTTCTTGTAGTACAGATGAATTAGAAAGTGCTGATAAATCAGAAGTAGAAATATTAAAGCAACAAATTGTTGAATTGAAAATAAAAAATCAAAAGCAATATGAATTAATGACTGCAATGGCTACAAAAAATAAAACCTTAGCTAAGCAGTTTAGTTTTGATGAAAATGATGTTCCATTTTCAGTCATAGAAAACGTTCCGGTTTTTCCAGGATGTACAGGGACAAGAAAAGAGAAAGCTGATTGTTTAAATTCTAGTATTAGAAGTGTTGTTGCTAAAAACTTTAATCAAGATTTAGCGAAAATAAAAGGTTTGTCTAAAGGAAAGAAAAAGATTTGGGTACAATTTAGAATTGATGAAAATGGAAACATCGAAAATGTTGAGTCTTTTAGGTCTCCGCACCCAAAGCTTGGTGAGGAAGCAGAAAGAGTAGTAAAGTTATTACCAAAAATGACACCTGGAAAACAACGAGGAAAAACTGTAGGAATGAAATATACACTACCAATTTCTTTTATGGTAGAATAG
>CAXICE010000338.1:0-1793 GCA_964022045.1 uncultured Polaribacter sp.
GCTTCAGAAGAAACCAGACTCGAAAAAGGAATGGGGATTTTTGAATTTGAACGTATTAAGGAATTAATTGAGCTTCATATTTCTAAATCAAACGCAACAATTATTGATGTTGGTGGCGGAACAGGAAAATATTCTGAATGGCTGGCAAAAAAAGAGCATACAGTTCATTTAATAGAACCTGTTTTAAAACACATTAAACTTGCTGAAAAGAGAGCAAAAAAACTAAAGAAACCATTTTCGGTTTCAATTGGCGAAGCCTCAAACTTACCTTACAAAGAGAATTCTGCTGATTTGGTAATTTTACACGGACCACTATATCATTTGCAAAAAAGAGAAGATAGAGTTAAAGCAATTTTAGAAGCAAAAAGAGTACTTAAAAAAGGCGGAATCATCTTAGGATTTGCAATTAATGCAACCGCTTCAACAGTTGTTGGTTTAATGAATGGAATGATTCATGCCAATTCGTTTTTTGAAATGTGCAAAGAAGAATTAACAACCGGAATTCACAATGCACCAAAAGATTTTCCTTTTTTATTAGCAGATGCATTTTACCACAAACCACAGGATTTAAAAGCAGAATTTTTAGAACAAAATCTAACTTTTATAAACCTATTTGCAGTTGAAGGTATGATTTGGCTTGACAATGAATATTTTGCAAATATGATAGACAAGAAAAAATCTAAAACTTTAAAAAAGCTACAAACACTCACCCAAAACGATGAGTATTTACTGCCTTTTAGCCCACATATGATGATTGCAGTAAAAAAATAATTTTTACTTTTTCATTCCAGGCTGAACTAACTTCCAATTGGTTTTTGCTTTCTCTTTATCAACCATTTTCTTTACGTCAGCTAACAAACGTTTGGCGTCGTAGATAATTCCGTCTTTAATGGTGTATTTTACACCACCAACACGCACTACTTTATTGTCTTTTGTCAATTTGATTGCTCCGGTTCCGTATAACACTTTTAAATTTACTAACGGGTTTTCTTCTACAATTACAAAATCAGCTAATTTTCCAATTTGCACAGAACCAATTTTATCATCCCAACCTAAAGCTTCTGCTCCATTTAAAGTTGCAGCTCTAATTACTTCTAACGGATGAAATCCTGCTTCGCGTAATAATTCTAATTCTCTTGCATAAGCAAATCCATATAATTGATAAATAAATCCAGAATCGGTTCCAACTGTAACACGTCCGCCTCTATTTTTATATTCATTAATGAATGTCATCCATAATTTATAATTTTCTTTCCATTGAACTTCTTGTTCTGTTCCCCAATAATGCCAGTAACTTCCGTGACTTATTTTACTTGGTTCATAGAATTTCCACAATTTTGGCATTGTATAATCTTCATGCCATTCTGCTCTTCTTGCTCTTTGTAAATCCCTACTTGCTTCATAAATATTAAATGTTGGATCTAACGTAAAATCTAACGCCAATAATTCATTCATCACTCTATTCCAATGTTTAGAATATGGTTTTGCGGCTTGTCTCCAAAGTTTTCCAGCTTGCTCAAAACGATGTTGTTCATTCTGATAATTATAATCTAACGGATAATTTTGCACCGTTCTATCTTCAAACAAAGCTTCTGGCAAACCATACCAATGTTCCATCGAAGTCATTCCTGCTCTTGCAGAATGCAACACATTCCAACGCGCCACACTTAATTGTGCATGATGCGCCGTTGAACGCAATCCTAATCTTTTATTCTCTTTGATAGCTGCATCCATAATTTCTGGCTCTGCGCCAAAAAATTTAATTCCGTCTGCGCCATTTTTAGCATTCATCC
>CAXICE010000339.1:0-1770 GCA_964022045.1 uncultured Polaribacter sp.
TAATAATACTTCCAGCAACAGAAACATTTAAACTTAATTCTGATTTAAATTTCACTAAATGATGTGATTTTTCAATTGCAGTATTAGACAATCCATGATCTTCTGCGCCTAATAAATAAACGCATCTTCTTGGATGTGTAAACGTTTCTAATTGTGCTGCTTTTTCGTTTAATTCTACGCCAACTAACATGGCGCCTTTTGGTAAGTTGTTAAAAAAATCTTCGAAATTTTCGTAATGAAAATAAGGCATTGCGCCAACAGCTTTGTGTGTATCGCAAGCTTGTTTTGCATAGCGATTACCAATGGTAAAAATAAAACTTGCGCCCATATTTTGAGCAGAACGCCAAAGAACACCTAAGTTTTCTGGAGTTTTTCCATTCTGAATTCCGATGCCAAAAAAACCTTGTTCTAAATTATTTACCATTACTTTTTTGTCAGCATTCGTTTTATTTCATTCAATTTCATCAACGCTTCAATGGGTGTCAACGTATCAATATTTGTCGCTAAAATTTCTTCTTTAATATCTTCTAATAAAGGATCGTCTAACTGAAAAAAGCTGAGCTGCATTTCTTCTTTTCCAATTTCGTTTACGGTTTTTTTAACGTCGTTACGAGATTGATTTTTTTCTAGCTTCTCTAAAATTTTATTGGCTCTATGAATCACTTGCGTTGGCATTCCTGCTAATTTTGCAACATGAATTCCGAAACTATGATTGCTTCCGCCAGCAACTAACTTCCGTAAGAAAATAATGGTGTCTTTTAATTCTTTTACAGAAACATTGTAGTTTTTAATACGCTCAAACGTTTCTGTCATATCATTTAATTCATGATAATGTGTAGCAAATAAAGTCTTAGCATTTGAAGGATGTTCGTGTAAATATTCTGCAATTGCCCAAGCAATTGAAATTCCGTCATACGTAGAAGTTCCACGTCCAATTTCATCTAACAACACCAAACTACGTTCAGAAATATTGTTAAGAATCGATGCGGTTTCGTTCATTTCTACCATAAAAGTAGATTCGCCCATCGAGATATTATCACTTGCACCAACACGCGTAAAAATCTTATCTACAATTCCGATTCTTGCATTTTGAGCAGGAACATAACTTCCCATTTGCGCCAATAAAACAATCAATGCAGTTTGACGTAAAATCGCCGATTTACCAGACATATTTGGTCCGGTAATCATAATAATTTGCTGTTGATTTCTATTCAACACTACATCATTTGCAATATATTCTTCGCCGATTGGCAACTGTTTTTCAATTACTGGATGACGACCGTTTTTGATTTCTAAATCAGTAGTCTCATCCAAAACCGGACGCACATAATTATTATCAATCGCTGTTTTTGCAAAAGATAATAAACAATCTAATTGTGCAATTCCGTTTGCATTCTGCTGAACTGGTTGCACAAATTGGATGATATATTGAATTAGTTTAGAGAAAATTTCTTGCTCTAAAACCTGAATTTTTTCTTCTGCTCCTAAAATTTTGGTTTCGTATTCTTTTAACTCTTCGGTAATATAACGCTCAGCATTTACCAAGGTTTGTTTACGAATCCATTCTTCTGGAACTTTGTCTCTGTGTGTATTTCTAACTTCTATATAATATCCGAAAACATTATTAAAAGCAATTTTCAAACTTGTAATTCCTGTTCGCTCAGTTTCACGCGCCAACATGTTGTCTAAATACTCTTTTCCAGAATTAGAAATCGCTCTTAAATCGTCTAACTCTTGCGAAACATTACTGGCAATTGCATTTCCTTTATT
>CAXICE010000340.1:0-1723 GCA_964022045.1 uncultured Polaribacter sp.
AACAACAACATAATCTATCTTATTTCCAACGGTTAAAGCTGTATTACTTGGCAATGTCCAAGGCGTTGTAGTCCAAGCTAAAAAGTGTAAATGATCAAACTTTTTTAAGAAATCTGGCAACGTGTTTTCTAACGCTTTAAACTGCGCAACAACGGTTGTATCTGTAACATCTTGATAGGTTCCAGGTTGATTTAATTCGTGCGAACTTAAACCAGTTCCTGCTTTTGGAGAATATGGCTGAATTGTATATCCTTTGTACAATAAATCTTTGTTATAAATCTGTTTTAACAACCACCAAACAGATTCCATATATTTTGGTTTGTAGGTAATATATGGATCTTCCATATCTACCCAATACCCCATTTTATTGGTTAAATCGTTCCAAATATCAGTATAACGCATCACGGCTTTTTTACAAGCTTCGTTATATTCTTCTACAGTAATTTTTGTACCAATATCTTCTTTGGTAATTCCTAATTCTTTCTCAACACCTAATTCTACTGGAAGTCCGTGCGTATCCCAACCCGCTTTACGTTTTACTTGAAAACCTTTCATGGTTTTATAACGCGGAAAAATATCTTTAATAGCGCGCGCTAAAACGTGATGAACTCCTGGCAAACCATTTGCCGATGGAGGTCCTTCAAAAAACACATATGGTTTGTTGCCTTCTCTTGTAGAAATACTTTTTTCGAAAATGTTATTTTCATCCCATTCTGTTAAGATTTCATCTGCAACTTTTGATAAGTTAAGTCCTTTGTATTCAGTAAATTTCGTGCTCATTTTTTCCTTCGGTATAATCAATTTGCGAAATTACATATTTTCTAGTAATTGTAAGGTTTGTTCAATAAAAAAACGCCCAGTTTTTAGGCGTTTCTTTTATTTTTTATGTGAATGATTAAATTCCGCGTTCACTTTTAATTTTTTCATACGCATTTTGGATTTGCAAAAATTTATCTTCTGCGCCTTTTAAATGCTCTTTACCCAAATCTTGGAGTTTATCTGGATGGTATTTTTTTGCCATTTTTCGGTAAGCTTTTTTCACCTCATCATTTGTGGCAGATTTTGTGATTTCTAAAATCTTATATGCGTTGTCTGAACTATCAAAAAACATGGCTTTGATCGATTCAAAATCATATTGATTGATGTTTAAATAACCTGCGATTTTCTTGATTTCATTGACCTCAACTTCAGTAACATGTTCGTCTGCTTTTGCAATTCCGAATAAAAAATGCAACAATTGTAAACGTGAAGCGTGCGGCATGTGCTGACGAATTTGTCCACAAACTTGATATGCAGAAACCTCTTTCTTTATAATTCCGCTAAATAATTTAAAAGCATGATTTGCACGTTCTTTACCGTACATTCCTACAAATTGAGTTCGCACAAAATTGAGTTCACGCTGATCAATTTTTCCGTCTGCTTTGATAACCACAGATGCTAAGATTAATAAACTGATTTCAAAATCGCCCGATTGTGTATTTCTATTTCCTCGTCCATTTTGGTTTTCTTGAAACTCTTTTAAAAGATCTTCTTTAGAAAATCCGTCTACAAAACTACCAACAGCAAAACCAATAATACTTCCTATGGGTCCGCCCAACGTAAATCCTAATCCTGCTCCTAACCATTTGGTAAAACTTGCCATTTCTTTTATTTTTTTGAGTTGCTAATTTACAAAGTTCTATGGTTTGACGAATCTTTTTTACAATTGTTTCAATCTTATCGG
>CAXICE010000341.1:0-1713 GCA_964022045.1 uncultured Polaribacter sp.
GCAGATTTCGGAATCAAATTTATGGGTTTGCAAGAAATTGCAAAAGCCAATTACGAGAAAGATGTTACTGGGAAATTTAAAACCTATTTAGAGAGTTTTGTTGCTGGCGTTAATGCGTACGCAGCATTGCATCCAGAAGAAGTAATGCTAGATGATTTATTTCCGCTTACCGGACAAGATGTAATTGTTGGTTATTTATTGGGGAATTTAGAAGTGTCGCATGCAGGTAAAGATTTGGCAAAAATTATGAATGGCACCATTCTAAAAGATTTAAATTCTGATGTGCCAAAAGGTTCTAATGCTATTGCTATTTCTAGCCGAAAAACAAAAGATAATAAAACGTATTTGGCAATTAATTCGCACCAACCATTAGAAGGTTGGTATTCTTGGTACGAAGCGCATTTGGTTTCTGAAGAAGGCATGAATATTTTAGGCGGAACTTTTGCTGGCGGAATTTGCATTTTTCATGGTGCAAACGAAAACTTGGCTTGGGCGCATACTGTAAATCATGCAGATTTTTCTGATGTGTATCAATTAGAAATGAATCCAGAAAATGACAATCAATATAAGTTTGATGGAGAATGGTTGGAGTTAAAAGAGAAGAAATATACGTCTTGGTTTAAGTTAGCTGGACCGATTAAGTTTCCAGTAAGTCAAACCATTTACGAAAGTAAATATGGACCCACTTTTAAAACAGAACAAGGTGTTTTTGCTTGGAGTTTTGTTGTTGGAAAATCTATAAAAATGGCAGAGCAGTGGTATAACATGAACAAAGCAACAAACTTTAAAGAGTTTAAAATTGCTGTTGAAATGCGCGGAATTGCTGCTTTAAATTTTGTGTATGCAGATAAAGACGACAATATTTACTATTTGAGTAATGGAAGTTTTCCAAATAGAAATCCAACATACGATTGGAGCGGAATTTTACCAGGAAATACTTCTGAAACGTTGTGGGGAAAAGATTTAATTCCGTTTGATAGTTTGCCGCAAGTATTGAATCCGAAAGGCGGTTGGGTTTTTAATACGAATAATACGCCATATAATGCTGCTGATGCTACATCAAACTTTAAAGAAACTTCTTTAAATAAGATAATGGGTTATCAATCTAAAGGATTAGAAAACAATAGAAGTAATCGTTTTTTAGAATTGATTTCGCAATACGATACGTTAAGTTATGCTGATTTTAAACGTATTAAATACGATAATCAATATCCGTCTAAAATGATGACGCCAAAAGCCATCAACTTAGAAGATTTAATGCATTTAGATGCATCAAAATATCCAGATATTTCTGACGCAATTACACAATTAACAAACTGGAATCGAAAATCAGATTTAGAAAATACAACGGCTGCATTATTTATAGTTTCTTGGTTAGAAATTGATAGAATTAGAACTGAAGCTGGAAGAAACGTTAGATATGGAACAGTAACAGAAGAAGATTGTATTGCAGGAATTAGAAAAGCAAAGAAAGAATTGTTAGAGAAATATGGAACGCTAAAAGTTCCGTTAAAAAAAGTACAACGTTTAATTCGTGGCGATGTAAATTTGCCAATGGCAGGAATGCCAGATGTGTTGGCGGCAATGTATAGCAAAGAACACAAAGACGGAACTTATAAGGCTTTTGCAGGTGAATCTTATATTGAGTTGGTTCGTTTTGGTGAAAAAGGCGTAGAGATAGAAAGTGTAAATACTTTTGGTGCTTCAGAAAAA
>CAXICE010000342.1:0-1699 GCA_964022045.1 uncultured Polaribacter sp.
TTGTATTCGTAACTTCTAGTTAACGCATCAAATCTTGCATGCTTTTCATCATTTACTTTTTCAACTTGATATACCACAATATCTTCTGGTAAAACCGAATTCAGTTTAAAAACAATGTTTTTATCTAAAATGGTATCAGAATCAAAATGTGCAAACATTTGCGATGCATGAACTCCTGTATCTGTTCTTCCAGCGCCTACAACACTAATTTTTTCTTGCAAGACAACACTTATTGCTTTGTTTAATTCTTCTTGAATTGAACTTGCATCTGGTTGAATCTGCCAACCATGATAATTTTTTCCGAAGTATGAAAGTTCTATAAAATATCTCAAAAAACAGTACTTTTGTAAGTATCAAAACTACATAAATTTATTTGGTTAATAGCATTTTTAAAACGTGAAAAAAATCCTTCTTTTATCAGACACACATAGTTATTTAGATGCGCAAATTTTAAAATTTGTAAAACAAGCTGATGAAGTTTGGCACGCTGGTGATATTGGCGATTTAAAAGTTACCGACACTCTAAAAAAGTTAAACCCTTTACGTGCTGTTTACGGAAATATTGATGATGCAACTGCACGATTAGAATTTCCTTTAGACAATAAATTTACTGTAGAAAATGTTTCGGTTTGGATGACGCATATCGGCGGTTATCCGAACAAATACAATCAAAGAATTAGAGAAGAGATACAACAAAATCCACCAAAAATATTTATTAGTGGACATTCTCATATTTTAAAAATTCAGTTTGATAAAAAATTGAATTTGCTACATTTAAATCCTGGTGCAGCAGGAAATCATGGATTTCATAAAGTTAGAACTATGATTCGGTTTACCATTGATAAAGATCAAATAAAAGACATGGAAGTAATAGAGTTAGCTATGCGTGGCTAACTTCTTTTTTTTCTAAAATTGGTAATTCAATTTTAACTTTTGTACCGTTTTTTGCGTTTGAATCAATATGAAATTTTCCTTTCATCATTTGTATTCTTGCTTCAATCTGGTTAATACCCAAACCATCTTTTTTAAGAATTTCTTTTTTGTTAAAACCCTTACCATCGTCTTGAATATTTACAAATAAAATTCCATTTTCATCTACAATATTAACAGTTGCTTTGGTAGCCTTACTATGTTTTAAAATATTATTCACCAATTCTTGAATGATATTATTGGCCTTAATTTCAAAACTTTGTTGATAGCGTCTAACATTTTTGATATCTGTTACAATTTCTATTTGAGAATTGGAGTATTTCTCAGCCATATCTTTAATAGCATATTTTAATCCAAATTTTAATAAGACTGAAGAAACTAATGTATGTGACAAATCTCTAATAGTTTGTGAAGCTTCTACAATTATTTTTTGAGTTTTATTAATTTCGACTGGAGCATCTCCATTAAACTGCATTTTAGTAGCTTGCAAATGCAAGTTTGCAGAGGACAACAAAGTGCTGACACTATCGTGCAATGTTTCTGCAATTTGTTTACGCTCTGTTTCTTTACCATCTAAAGTGGCATTTAAAATACGTACTTGAGATTCTGATTTTAGTTTCTCTAGTTTACTTTTTTGTGCTAATTCTGTTTGTTCTAATTTTAATCTTAAGTTCTTTTGACGTAATTTATAGTTATATAAAATTACTCCAGAACTAATAATTACCAATAAACTTAAAACCCCAAAAAACCAAACTCTTGTTTGTTCTTC
>CAXICE010000343.1:0-1657 GCA_964022045.1 uncultured Polaribacter sp.
TAACGCACTTATTTATTTAATTATTTACAAAAAATAAAAAAGCGTTGTTTTTAACTTTGCAACTTTGTCACTTTTAAACTTTGCTACTAACATTTAAAAACAATCTATTATTTGTTGTGCAACTCGTAATGCTTGCGCACCTTGTTTTAAAGAAACAATGGGAGTTGTATCATTATTTATGGCATCTGCAAACGATTCTAACTCGTCTAAAATGGCATTATTTGGTGCTACTTCAGGATTATCAAAATAAATTTGTTTTTTAACGCCTTCAGCATTTTGCAAAATCATAGCAAATTCGTCTGCATTTTCTGGTACATCTTTCATCTTTACTACTTCTGCAGTTTTCTCTAGAAAATCAACAGAAATATATGCGTCTTTTTGAAAAAATCTAGATTTGCGCATATTTTTCATCGAAATTCTACTAGCCGTTAAATTAGCAACGCAACCATTTTCAAATTCGATTCTAGCATTCGCAATATCTGGCGTTTCACTAATTACCGAAACACCGCTTGCATGTACGTTTTTAACAGGAGAATTTACAACCGATAAAATAATATCAATATCATGAATCATTAAATCCAACACAACAGGAACATCAGTTCCGCGAGGATTAAATTCTGCCAAACGATGTGTTTCTATAAACATTGGCGAACCAATCATATCTTTTACTGCTGTAAATGCAGGATTAAAACGCTCTACATGACCAACTTGACCACGAATGTGTTTCTGACTTGCCAAAGTTCTAATCGCTTCTGCTTCTAAAACAGTTTTTGTAATTGGTTTTTCAATAAAAATATGACAACCTTTTTCTATGGCTAATTTTGCGCAATCAAAATGAGATAATGTTGGCGTAACAATATCAACTACATCCACTTCATCAATTAAATCTTCTATAGAATTAAACAATGTATAACCAAATTCTTTGGCAACTTTTTTAGCATTTTCTGTAAAAGAATCGTAAAAACCTACTAACTCGTATTTTTCTGATTGTTGTAATAAACGAAGATGAATTTTCCCTAAATGACCAGCGCCAAGAACACCTACTTTTAGCATATAAATATATTTTTGTGTTAACTATTGATTTTCAGCAAAGAAGATGCTTGAAAATAATCGCTAACAAAGATACACTTTTATAGGTATTTTTTTTGGATTTATTACTACTTTTAAAACTCCAAACTTTACCTAGAATTGAAAGATACTCATAAACATCAAGGACTTAGAAATCAGCTTGCTAATGTGTTAGAAGCAAAAGGAATTACCGATAAAAAGGTGTTAGCTGCCGTGCGTAAAATTCCACGTCATTTGTTTATCGATTCTAGTTTCGAAGCACATGCGTATCAAGATAAAGCATTTCCGATTGCGGCAGAACAAACCATTTCTCAACCTTATACAGTTGCATTTCAATCGCAAACTTTAGAGGTACATGCAGGAGAAAAAGTATTGGAAATAGGAACTGGTTCTGGATATCAAACAGCAGTATTGTTAGAATTAAAAGCCGAATTATACTCTATAGAGCGTCAAAAAGAATTGTTCAAAAAAACATCATTATTCTTACCGAAATTAGGTTACAGAGCAAAGAAATTAATTTTTGGTGATGGTTACAAAGGTTTGCCAGAAGTGGCACCTTTCGATAAAATTATTGTTACCGCTGGTGCGC
>CAXICE010000344.1:0-1651 GCA_964022045.1 uncultured Polaribacter sp.
TGAAAACCTTGAACGTTGAAATTGCTAAATTGTTGGTAGTTTGAGTTTAAAACATTGTTTATTTTTAAAAACGCAGTAAATTTATCATTAAAATGATAACCACCATTGATGTTTAAATCTATAAAAGATTTTAGGGTTTGCACTCCAACGATTGCTGATGGATATGTTCCGCTATATAAAACATCATATCTTTTTCTTACATAAAAAGCATTCAAACTAGCGTACCAATTTGTTGTTTTGTATTTACCAAATACTTCACCTTTTAGTTTTGGTAAATTCCATGCGGTAGTTTGATTTGTAAGCGAAAATGAGTTTAACTCTCCGTTTGCTCCAACAACTAAGTTTCTGTTTACATCAACAGTAATTTCTCCAGAAAAAGAAAGTGTTTTTATATCATCATAAATCACAGAAAAAGAATTTCCGTACTCGTAACCTAATAAGCCTGTAGAATTTGTTCCGTTTGATTTAGAATTGTTTCTAATAAATAGTGCTTTGTCTTCTTCATTGCTGTAACTAGCTTTTACATCGTAGCTAATGTTCGGAGTTATTTTTCCGTTTAAACCTCCAAATAAATCATACTTTTTATTGGTTTGAGTAATGAATTGTGTTGGAGAAATGTACGGATTATCATCAGTAAAACCTTTAATAGTATTTGTGTTTAAATCACCACCAGCACCAAGATACATGTTTACATAATTTTCAAATAAAGGGTAATTTATGTTGATATCTGGATACACAAACAATTGATTTACTTTGTTTTCTAAATCAGATGTAAAGTAGAGTTTTGTTCCGATCTTAAAATTGAATTTCTTGTATTCAAAGTTGTATTTTGGAGCGATTCCAAGTGTAAAAAAGCTGTGTTCTAATTTCGTTGGAGCGCTATAAGATTGTTGCGAATGTCCGTTTACATAATCAAAAGAAGTATCTAAAATTAAATCATTTAATTTTCTGTTGATGTTTTTTAGTGATATTTTAAATTGTGGTTCAACTACAAAACGCAATTCTTTACTTAACAAATCATCATTAAAAAAAGATAGATTTACTTTGGTTGAATTCACAAAGAAATCTTCAAAAATAATTTCGGCACTGGTTTCAAAATTGCTGTACGATTGCTCTTCGTTTATAGCAGTAATTGTTGCTGGTGAATAAGTAATTGTGCTCGGTAAACCATACCAATTGTATTTGTTTTGTTGATAATTTGCGTCAATTTTCCAAGTAAAATAACGTTCTTCCTGTTTGTAAAACGCACCAAAATCTAGCTGAGAAAAATTGCTGTTTAGCGGAGTTTCATCAATACTATTTTCTGATGAAATGTATTTTGTATAAAAACCAAAATCGTTTTTAAATTTTGTTGCATGATGTAAAAAAGCTTCAAAAAATGGCGTTGAATTATTTCCAAATCCGGCAGCAACATAATTCTTATACAAACGTTCTTTTACGCCCATATTTATACCTTTTGCAACACCGCTTTTCGGAATAAAAGTGGAAGCAACAGGCGCAGAAAAAATCTGATATTTTAAGCGTTTCTTTTGCGTTTTTGCACCTAATTTAATCTTAGGATTCTTTTTTATTTTAAACGCATCAGAAATTGTTGGCGTATAAGAAGTAACAACATTTATTACTTCTGTTTTTATGGTGTCTTTTGCTTTAT
>CAXICE010000345.1:0-1650 GCA_964022045.1 uncultured Polaribacter sp.
TAAACCTTTCTGCAGAAGAAAGCATGTTGTTAGAAAAACAATACAAAGGTTTTGCTAGAAATGGCGCTAATTTAAATGAAGAAGATAAATTAAAATTGCGCAAAATTGATACTGAGTTATCAAAGTTATCGCTAAAATTCGGTGAAAATGTTTTGGCAGAAACCAATGCTTTTGAAATGCATTTAACCAATAAAAATGAACTTGCTGGTTTGCCAGAATCTGTAAAAGAGGCGGCAAAAGAAATTGCCAAATCAAAAGGAAAAGATGGTTGGATTTTCACCTTAGATTATCCAAGTTACATTCCGTTTATGACCTATGCAGATAATCGTGAGTTGCGAAAAAAACTTGCCGTTGCTGCTGGTAAAAAAGCGTTTCAAAATAATGAATTCAACAACGAAAAAATTGTTTTAGAGATTGTAAATCTACGTCACCAAAGAGCCAATTTATTAGGTTACAAAACACATGCGCATTTTGTTTTGGAAGAACGAATGGCAGAAAATCCAGAAAAAGTAATTTCTTTTTCAAACGATTTATTAGCAAAAGCAAAACCTGCTGCAATTAAAGAATTTGAAGAATTAGAAAACTATGCTAAAAAGCTAGATAATATTGATCAGCTACAAAAATGGGATGGTTCTTATTACGCCGAAAAGCTAAAAAAAGAGCGTTTTAACCTAGACCAAGAAATACTAAAACCCTACTTTAAATTAGAAAATGTAATTGATGGCGTTTTTACAATCGCAACAAAATTATACGATTTACAATTTGAAGAAATTTTTGATATTGAGAAATATCATGAAGATGTAAAAACCTATAATGTTACTGACATAAACGGTAATTTTATTTCGGTTTTTTACGCCGATTTTCACCCAAGAAAAGGAAAACGAAATGGCGCTTGGATGACATCTTACAAACCGCAACAAATTAAAAACGGAATTAACGAAAGACCTCACGTTTCTATCGTATGTAATTTCACAAAACCAACAGAAACAAAACCATCGCTTTTAACATTTAACGAAGTAACCACGTTGTTTCATGAATTTGGACATGCGTTACATGGAATGTTAGCAAATACAACGTATAATAGCTTGTCAGGAACTTCGGTTTCTTGGGATTTTGTTGAATTACCAAGTCAAGTTTTAGAAAATTGGTGTTACGAAAAAGAAGCGTTGGAATTGTTTGCAAAACATTACGAAACGGGTGAAGTTATTCCGATGAAATACATAACAAAAATCAAAGAATCTGCAAGTTTTCATGAAGGAATGCAAACACTTCGTCAGTTGAGTTTTGGTTTATTAGATATGAGCTGGCATTCTGAAAATCCGTCAGAAATAAAAAATGTAAAAGAGTTTGAAAACACTGCTTTTTCTGAGACAAAATTGTATCCTGACGTTGCTGAAAACTGCATGAGCACTGCTTTTTCACATATTTTTCAAGGTGGATATTCAGCAGGATATTATTCATACAAATGGGCAGAAGTTTTAGATGCAGATGCTTTTGAATATTTCTTAGAAAAAGGAATTTTCAACAAAGAAGTTGCTACAAAATTCAAAGAAAATGTATTGTCAAAAGGTGGAACGGAAAAGCCTATGGAATTGTACAAACGTTTTCGAGGAAAAGAGCCAAAACCAAGTGCATTATTAAGGCGGGCAG
>CAXICE010000346.1:0-1635 GCA_964022045.1 uncultured Polaribacter sp.
GTTTTAGGAATCATAGAAAACATGGCTTATTTTACACCAGAAGAATTACCAAATAATAAATATTATATTTTTGGAAATGGCGGAGCAAAAAATTTAGCTGAGAATATTAATACGCAGTTTTTAGGAGAAATTCCGATTGTACAAAGCATTAGAGAAGCTGGTGATGTTGGTCGTCCTGTTGCTTTACAAACAAATACTCCGTTAGAAAAAGCATTTTCTGACACTACTAAAGAAATGCTTTCTCAGTTAGTTAAAAGAAATGAAAATTTACCACCAACCGAAGTTGTTAGAATAACAACAATGAGCGGTTGTAGCACAAAATAAAAGTTATGACAGCACAAGAAACACATGCAAATGTCGAAAAAGCTCTAGAAGAGATTCGTCCTTTTTTAATTAGTGATGGCGGAAACATAAAGCTTTTAGCTATTGAAGATAAAGTTGTAAAAGTACAATTAGAAGGCGCTTGTATTGGTTGCTCTGTGAATCAAATGACCTTAAAAAATGGTGTAGAAGCCACCATCAAAAAATATGCTCCACAAATTGAGGAAGTAGTGAACGTAGAGTAACTGATAAAAATCAGCTTTTAAATTTTTTACAAGCATTATTTTTACACGATTTTTTTAAACAAATGATTACAACAGATATATTAATTATTGGCGCAGGGCCAACAGGATTATTTACCGTTTTTGAAGCTGGATTATTAAAATTAAGATGTCATTTAATTGATGCTTTGCCACAAGCTGGTGGACAATGTTCTGAGATTTATCCAAAGAAACCTATTTATGATATTCCTGCGTATCCAGAAATTTTAGCAGGAGATTTAACAGATAAATTACTAGAACAAATTAAACAATTTGAGCCTGGATTTACGCTTGGAGAACGCGCTGAAACCATCGAAAAACAAGAAGATGGTTCTTTTATAGTTACTACAAATAAAGGTACAAAACACAAAGCTCCAATTGTTGCAATTGCTGGTGGATTAGGAAGTTTTGAACCAAGAAAACCACCGATTCCAAACATCGAAAATTTTGAAGACAATGGTGTAGAATATATGATTCGTGAACCAGAAATGTATCGCGATAAAAATGTAGTAATTGCTGGAGGTGGAGATTCTGCGTTAGATTGGTCAATCTTTTTAACTGATATTGCAAAATCGGTAACTTTAGTTCATAGAAGAAACGAATTTAGAGGCGCTTTAGACTCTGTTGATAAAGTACAAGAATTAAAAGACGCTGGAAAATTAACTTTAATTACTCCTGCAGAAATTAAAGGAATTGAAGGAGAAAATCATGTAACTGGTGTTGTCATTTCTAAAAAAGAGGAAGAAGATTATGTTTTAAAAACAGATCATTTTATTCCGCTTTTTGGGTTGTCTCCAAAGCTAGGTCCAATTGCAAATTGGGGATTAGAAATCGAGAAAAATGCTATTAAAGTAAATAACGCATTAGATTATCAAACCAATATTCCTGGAATTTATGCTATTGGTGATGTAAATACATATCCTGGAAAATTAAAATTAATTTTATGTGGATTTCACGAAGCAACTTTAATGTGTCAAAGTGCTTTTAAACGTATTTTTCCTGATAAAAAATATGTAATGAAATATACTACCGTTGGTGGCGTTGATGGTTTTGA
>CAXICE010000347.1:0-1633 GCA_964022045.1 uncultured Polaribacter sp.
ACGAATTTGTAGGTTCTAAAATGGTATTTAAATTGTTTAAACGATTAAAAATGCCGTTGAATAATAAAATGAAATTTGTTCAAAAAATGGTATTGCTAAGTTCAAGACCAATTGTATTGGCAACCAAAGTTACTGATTCTGCTGTTCGTCGTTTAATCTTTGATGCTGGTGATGATATTGAATCTTTAATGACGTTATGTGAAGCGGATATTACCACTAAAAACCCGAATAAATTTAAACGTTATCATAAGAATTTCGAATTAGTTCGTAGAAAAATAAAAGAAGTAGAAGAACGCGATCAAGTGCGTAATTTTCAGCCGCCAATTTCTGGAGAATTAATTATGAAAACTTTTAATTTAGAACCATGTAGACAAATTGGTCAATTAAAAGAAGCAATTAAAGAAGCTATTTTAGAAGGTGTAATTCCAAATGAATACGAAGCTTCTTATCAATTTATGCTAGAAAAAGGGATAGCGTTAGGATTAAAAAAATAAATCAACTTCTATAAAGACTGCATAGAAACTAATTTAAAGTATTCTCCTTTTTTATCTAATAATTCTTGATGTTTCCCTTGCTCAATAATTTCTCCTTTTTTCAAAACAACAATGGTATCAGCCTTTTGAATTGTAGATAATCTGTGTGCAATTACTAAAGAAGTTCTGTTTTGCATCATTTTTTCTAAAGCTAATTGTACCAATTGTTCAGATTCTGTATCTAACGCAGAGGTTGCTTCATCTAACACCATAATTGGCGGATTTTTCAATACCGCTCTTGCAATACTTAAGCGTTGTTTTTGTCCGCCAGAAAGCATGTTTCCGCTGTCTCCAATATTTGTATTGTATTGTTCTGGTAGATCTTTAATAAACTCATGTGCGTTTGCTATTTCTGAAGCTTCTTTGATTTTTATTTCAGAACTATTTTCACTTCCTAAACTAATATTATTAGTGACGGTATCGTTAAAAAGAATTGAATCTTGTGTTACAATTCCCATTAAACCGCGTAAAGAATGTTTAGAAATGTCTTTAATGTTTGTGCCGTCTATTGAAATTTTACCTTCATTCACATCGTAAAAACGTGTAATTAAATTAGCTAACGTAGATTTTCCACTTCCAGATTGACCAACTAACGCAACTGTTTTTCCTTTCGGAATAGTTAGCGAAAAGTTTTTCAACACATATTCATCATCATATTTGAATGAAATATTTTGAAAACTAATTTCTTGATTAAAATCAGTTTTTTGAATGGCATTTGACTTTTCTATAATTTCATTTTCAGTTTCTAGAACTTGAATAATTCTTTCTGCTGATGCATCACCTTTTTGAATATTATAATAAGCAGTTGTAATTGCTTTTACGGGATTTAAAACGGTGTAAAATAGCATGATATATGTTAAGAATTCTTCAGGTTTTAAAGGACTATTGTCTTCTAAAACTAATTTTCCTCCATACCAAAGAATAGAAATAATTGTTGCAGAACCTAAAAACTCACTCATTGGAGAAGCTAACGTTTGTCTGTGTAAAACGCTTGTCATTAGTCTTTTAAACTCTAAGGTTGATTTTTTAAATTTATTTGCGATGGTGTTTTCAGCGTTAAACCCTTTTATCACTCTTAAACCTGATAAAGTTTCTTCTAT
>CAXICE010000348.1:0-1632 GCA_964022045.1 uncultured Polaribacter sp.
TTTGAAACTAAATCGTTTGCTTTTGCTAATGGTATCGCTACAAAAGCACAATCTGGTTTCAATTCAATAACACCCAATTCTTCTTTTTTGATACCGCCTTGTTTAAAAAACAATCCAGCAATATCTCCTTTTGATATTTTATCTTTTCGTCCACCAGAAATAAATAAGGTTTCCCAATATTGTGGTTTGTGTGGCGCTTTTTTAGCAATAGAAATTCCTTTACTTTTCTTGATAAAATCAGGTAAATACTCCTTTTCCCATTGTAAAATAAAAGCAGTTCCTTTTTCATTTACTCTTGCCGTTCTTCCGTTTCTATGGATAAATTCTTCTTGATGTTTTGGTAATTCATAGTGAATTATAAACTTCATTTCAGGAATATCAATTCCTCTTGCTGCTAAATCGGTTGCAATTAACAATTGACAAGTTCCATTTCTGAATTTTATTAACGAACGCTCTCTGTCTTTTTGCTCCATTCCGCCAGAAAAACAAGCATGACTAATTTTATGCTGACTTAAAAAAGCACTTACCTGTTCAATAGAATCTTTTAAATTACAGAAAATAATCCCCGGTTCGTTGCCAATATGTTTTATCAATTCAAACAAGGTTTTTGTCTTGTTTTTATTAGGAGAAATCACTGTTTTAAATGTTAACTGCGATGTTCTTTTTTCTTTTAAATAGTTGATGACATTTGGCTTGTCTAATCGAACAAAATTCGGAACTTCAACGCCTTGTGTTGCAGAAGTTAAGATGCGTTTATTTAAAGCTGGTAATTGATTGATAATTCCGCGCATTTCATATTCAAATCCAACTTCTAACGACTTATCAAACTCATCTAAAATCAATGTTTTTATAAAACTTTTAGAAAAACGATCATTGCTAAAATGATCTGCAATTCTTCCTGGAGTTCCGATTAAAATAGCCGGAATATGTTTCAACTCAATTTTGTCTTTTGACATTGGTCTTCCTCCATAAACTGCATTTACTTTATAACCAGAACCCATTGAACGAATTACTTGCTCAATCTGAATTGCCAATTCTCTAGACGGAACTAATATTAAAGCCTGCACTTCTTTAGAATTTGGATCTAAAGTTTTTAATAATGGTAAAGAAAAAGCGAGTGTTTTCCCTGTTCCTGTTGGCGATAACAAAATAGTATTTGTAGCAGTTTCTATCACAGAAACAGCTTCTTCTTGCATGGGATTTAATGCAGAGATATTTAATTTGTTTAAAATATCTTGTTGATTTTTAATATGATTTGCCATACAATTATTTCTTTTTATCCTTTTTAGATTCGGTTTTAGCAGGTGCATTTTGAGCTAAATAATTCGCTAAAATCTTATCTACTAATTCTTCTTTTGTTAAATGATGAAAAACGGTTTTTATTTTTGCTTTAAAATCTTCTGAAACATCACGATTTGGCTTTGTTTTAAAGATCTTTTTCGCCCATAATAAACCATTATTTTCTTCAATACTTTGTGCGTCTGCTTTTTTATATGCTGTAAATTCAATTCCTAAATCTTCTTCAAATTCTGGAATTTCTTCTACTTCTTCTTGCTGAATCACACTTAACGAAAGTCCGTTTGCTCCTGCTCTAGCAGTTCTTCCGCTTCTATGCACATAAGTTTCATAAGT
>CAXICE010000349.1:0-1632 GCA_964022045.1 uncultured Polaribacter sp.
GAAGTCAATCGATTTCTAATAACGGAAAATATATTATGTACTCTTTAGAAAGAGGCGAAAAAGATAGATTTCTAAAAATAAAAGATACGAAAGCAAAAACTCTTTTAAGCTATGATAGAGTTGCTGGTGGGCAATTTACCTACGATTCTAAAAACGCCATTTTTACCATTAAACAATGGAAAGATAGCATTACAGAAATGACTCGTAGAAAAGTTAAAAAATCTAAAATGCCAAAAGATACGTTAGCTATTTACAACTTATCTAAAAAATCGTTGACTAAAATTGCAAACGTTAAGTCATATAAAGTTCCGCAAAAATGGGCTGGTTATGTTGCCTATTTATTACATGATATAAAAGCACCTAAAAAGAAAGCTTCAAAAGCTGATAAAAGCAAGAAGAAAACCAAAACTAAGAAGTTAAAGAAGGTAAGTGCTAAAAATGGATATCACTTAGTTTTAAGAAATTTAGCAACACAAAAAGAAGATACTATTAGATATGTAAAATCGTATGCTTTTGCTAAAGAAGGAAAAAGTTTAACCTACATTACAACTGGAAAAACTGGTTCTAAAATGGGAAGTGTTTTTGTATTGAACTTAAACAACAATCAAAAAACAGAAGTATTTTCATCAAAACTTAAAACTAAATATTATCAATTAACATTAAATGACGCTGGTAATAAACTAGGTTTTGTGGTTGATGCAGATACTACAAAAGCATTGGTAAGACCACATCAATTGTATGTTTGGAAAGGAAGCGGGAAAGCAACTGAAATTAAAGCACAGAATGCTACAGCAAACGGATATAAAATTTCATCAAACGGAAGAATTAGTTTTTCTAAAGACAATTCTAAAATGTACTTCGGATTGGCAACACAACCAATTGTAAAAGACACCACGTTACTAAGAGACGAAATTGTAAATGTAGAAGTTTGGGCGTATGATTCTCCTAGATTATATACCGTTCAAGAAATACAAGTTGGTAGAGATAAAAGAAAATCGTACTCGGCGGCATTGCACTTAAATTCTAATAAAGTGGTACAATTGGCAACTACAAAATACCCAAATGCTTCTTTTGGAAATGAAGGAAACTCAGAAAATGTACTGATTTCAAATCCAACGCCATATATGTTAGAAAGTCAATGGTCTGCAGTTAGAGCAAGTGATTATGCAATTATAAATTCTTCTACTGGTGCCGTTAAAAACATTTTAACAAAGTTAGCTGGTGGAGCACGTTTAAGTCCGCAAGGAAAATTTGCTTACGGATATAATACGGTGGATAGTACTTGGTTTGCATACGATATTGCAAAAAATACGAGAATCGATTTTACAAAGGGAAAAGTATTTTACAATGAATTAAATGACACGCCAAATCATCCAAGATCATACGGTTCTGCTGGTTGGACAAAAGATGATAAAGAGATTTTAATTTATGATCGATATGATATCTTTAAATTCAACCCAACAACAGGACAAAGCACAAGATTAACAAACGGAAGAGCTTCTAAAACAGTATATCGTTATGTGAGGTTAGACAGAGAAGAGCGTTTTATTGATGCTTCAGGAAAATGGTTATTAACCACTTTTAACGAGGAAACTAAAAACAGTGGATATTACGAATTCAATGCAAAAAGAA
>CAXICE010000350.1:0-1616 GCA_964022045.1 uncultured Polaribacter sp.
GATTGGTATTCAAATCCAACTGCTTTACCAAACCTAATTGAATTTTCAAACACAAATAGCAACACCAACATAAAGAAAAACCCAACTTTTGTTGCTGTCGGAAATAACGATATTTTAAATTTCCCTATTGTTTTTATGACTGGTCATGGAAACGTTTTTTTCTCAGATGATGAAGCAAAAAATCTACGTAATTATTTAATTTCTGGAGGTTTTTTACATATTTCAGACAATTACGGTTTGGACAAGTTTATTAGAAGAGAAATTAAAAAAGTTTTTCCTGAATTACAATTTCAAGAAATTCCAAAAAATCATCCTATTTACAATCAAACATTTGTTTTTAAAAACGGAATTCCGAAAATTCACGAGCATGATAAAAAAGCACCAAAAGGTTTTGGCTTATTTTATGAAGGAAGATTAATTTGTTTTTACGATTTTGAATCGGATTTAAGTGACGGCTGGGAAGATGCAATTGTACATAACAACTCAAAAAATGTTAGAGAAAAAGCATTAAAAATGGGTGCAAATATTATAGAATATGCTTTTAAAAACTGATCAAATTACAAATATTGACGACATCAAAATCAACTTTGATTCTAGCGGATTATGGGTTTTAAATATCGCTATCGGAATTATAATGTTTGGTGTTGCGTTAGGAATTACAATTGATGATTTTAAGCGCTTATTTAAAAACCCTAAAATTGTTTTTGTCGGTGTTTTATCACAATTTATCTTATTACCAGCAGCTACTTTTTTAGCAATTTTAATTATAAAACCGCATCCTAGTTTTGCCTTAGGAATGATGATGATTGCTGCGTGTCCTGGCGGAAATGTTTCAAACTTCTTTAGTAAAATGGCTGGCGGAAATGCAGCATTATCAGTAAGTCTAACTGCTTTTGCTACTTTGATTTGTATTTTTATGACGCCTTTTAATTTACATTTTTGGGGAAGCTTATATGAACCTACAAATGCAATTTTACAAACCGTTGAACTAAATCCGTATGATTTGTTTAAGTTGGTTTTATTAATACTCGGAATTCCTTTAATTGCAGGAATGCTGATAAAATATTATCATTCAGAAATGGCTAAAAAAATAGAAAAAGTCTTAAAACCACTTTCTATGTTGGTTTTTGTTGCGTTAATATTCATAGCATTTTCTCAGAATTTAGATATTTTCATGAACTATATCCACCTAGTTTTATTCTTGGTTATTTTTCATAATATTTTTGCTTTTATCATTGGTTATTATACAGCAAAAAGTTTTGGACTAGACAAGAAAGACAGAAAAACCATTGCTATGGAAACCGGAATTCAGAATGGTGGTTTAGGTTTATTATTAATCTTTGGATTCTTTGAAGGACTTGGAGGAATGGCATTACTTGCTGCCTTTTGGGGAATTTGGGATGTATTTTCTGGAATGGCTTTGGCTACGTTCTGGGGAAGAAAGAAATAACAATTAGCAATTAGCAATTAGCAATTAGCAATTAGCAATTAGCAATTAGCAATTAGCAAAAATAAAAACTTGAAGTTCAACTCTATTACTTTATAAACTTTGCAACTCTTTTAATGACACATTTGTCCGCCATCAATCATTTCGTGGATATGAATTGGCGACACGT
>CAXICE010000351.1:0-1613 GCA_964022045.1 uncultured Polaribacter sp.
ACCACATTTGGATACCAAGAATGCATCCATTTTAATTTTCCTTGACTTTCTGGATGTACACCCAACAACCAATCTCTATTTAAATCGAACCAATAATGATTTGTTCTTCCACGTGGCCAAGCTTCGTTGTGTTCTGCATCCGTATTATCAGAAACTAATTGTTTAGCTTTAAACTGATTTGCCCATTGTGTATGTCTGTCTCTTCCGTCTGGATTTATCGTCGGATCAATAAAAATAACCGATTTATTCAAGTAATTTGTTACCTCAGCATTGTTTGATGCTACCAACGTATAAGCAGTTAATAAAGCCGCTTCTGAACTCGATGGTTCATTTCCGTGCACATTATATCCTAATTGAATAAAAACCGGAACTTCATCATAGTTCTTCGGATTTAAATTCGGATTTACAAACTGTAAATGTTTTTCTTTTAATGATGCTAAATTGTTCAAATTTTGATTTGACGAAACCGTTAACATTACCAATTTTCTGTTTTCGTGTGTTTTTCCGTACACTTCAATCGTTGCTCTGTTAGACAGTTCTGCCAACTTATAGAAATACGCAACAATTTGATCGTGACGTGTATGTTGTTCTCCAATTGGATATCCTAGAAATTCTTCTGGAGTTGGAATCGTTTTATTAAAAGGTGCTTTGTCTTTAAAGAAATAATCTTGTGCTTGCACAGTTGAACCGATTAACATAAAAAAAGACAACAAAAAAACAAGTTTGGTAGGTTTCATTAGATTGGTTTTTTAAAAAATTTGACTTAAAAGTAAGCATAATTCCTAAATACCAATAGTTTGTTTTAAAATTTGTTTTTTGGTAACTTAGCTAACAGGTGCTAAATTTATTTCAGCAACAAAATTATTAAGAATTAAACTCGACATATTAATTAAGTTAAGCTCAATTAAAAAAATGCCAGACAAGAAAGAAATAAAGGATAATATTTGGAAGATATGGAAGATTTCAATTCTAGCTAGAAAATGTTTGAAATACTCTTATTACCTACATAAACCTGAAACTAAAGAAGAACTAAATTTTCTAAACAAATCAAAAGACTTTCATTTTATTCGTCACATACTTTGGAGGAATAGTGTAATTGAATTATCAAAACTTTTTAATAGTTCCCCGAAAAGAGACAAATACAATATCTTTCATTTTTTAAACAAACTAAAGAAAGATCAATATTTTGGTGGGTTTGGTATTGATCAGTCAAAAATTGAAAATTGGGAAAAACAAATAGAAGAAAGTAATGAGACTATTAAATCAATATTACTTCTAAGAGATAAAGTGTATGGACATACCGATAGTGAGAAATCTAAAAGCAACCTTGACACACCAACATTTGAACAAACAGAGAAATTATTACTAATTATAGAAAATGTAATTCAGGAAATCTATTCAACTATTTTTGACAGTCATGCTGCAATTGAAAATAACCATCTTTTTGAAAATCCTTCAAAAATAATCAAAATTCTAGCTGCTGAAAAAAAAGGAAGAATTGATGAATTAAATAAATTGGTAAAAAAATAACAACTTCCAACATAGAGCTTAGTTAAAACTACCTCCTCTTCTTCTTTTTCGGAGCTCTAGAAACTTTCTTTTTACGTCGATTA
>CAXICE010000352.1:0-1609 GCA_964022045.1 uncultured Polaribacter sp.
ACATCTAACACTAAAATATCTGGATTTTCCTTTTGATACAAATCAAATGCTTCTTTACCGTTTTTTGCAAGAAAAACATCAAAATCTCTTGTTTCTAAACTCTCTTTTATAATTTGTGCTAAACTAGGTTCGTCTTCTGCTAAAACAATTTTTATGTTACTCATATTGGTAAAGATATTTTAAAAATTGTATTGGTTGAATCTGGTATTAATTGAATTTTACCATTGTGCTTTTCAATAATTTTTTTGGTGTAAAATAAACCAATTCCAAACCCTTTTACATTGTGAGTGTTTCCTTTTGGGACACGATAAAATTTATCGAATATTTTTTCGCGTTGATGTTTCTCAATTCCATTTCCATTATCTGCAACTGTAATTTCTAAAGTATCTAGAACGTTGTTTATATGGATTTCAATTTCGTTTCCGCCATATTTTATAGCATTATCTAATAAATTTGAAATAGCATTTTCAAAATGAAAAGGATCTACAGAAGCTAATAATGATTCTTTACTACTTACAAATTGGATGTTCTTTTCAGTAGTGTGTAATTCATTTTTAGAAGTCAGGTTTTTTATCAGATTAACAACATCAGTTTCTTCTTTTTGTAATAGTAGTTTTTCGCTATCTAATGTGGCAGTTTCTAACAATTTTTCTACCATCTGATGCAATTTTTTCAGCTGAGAATTAGAAATAGAAAGATATTTTTTTGTTTTCTCTTTATCGTCAATTGCATTAAACGTATCTATAGCTTCCAGCGCAGTAGAAACAGTTGTAATTGGTGTTTTAAATTCGTGTGTAATATTACTGATTAAATCGTTTTTAATTTCAGCTAATTCTTTTTGTTTATTGATGATTTTTAACAAATAAAACAAACAACAAATAATTGCTAATGATAATAAAAGTGATAAGAAAATTCCAGTTGAACTTCGTTTTAAAGCTTCAAAAGAAGAATCTTTAAATAAGATTCTAAACTGTTCATTATTTTTAAAGTAGGTAGATTTTGAGTTTACACTTTTCCAATTAATAGCTAAATTGTTTTCAGTTTTAAAAATTATAGAATCTTTGTTTAAATGATTTAAGTGATAATCTAAATCAATGTTTTTACTACTCAATTGGTTTTTTAAAAGCGAATCTATTTTAGAATATTCAAGAGAATCTTGAGAAATAGAAATGATTATTTTATTTGCAAATCCTTTTAAATCATCAATGTTATCAACGCTTTTACCTTTAAGAAATTTCAAAGTTGAAGTATGACCTTTATTAGAGGATAAAAATTCAGGAGTTATGTCTTTAAGTTTTTTGCTTGAATCTGTAGATTTAAATAACGAATCTAGTTTAACTTTAGAAAAAAAGGCTTCAAAGTTTTTTCTTGTTTTTGTTTCGTCAGATATTGTACTATTAATAAATGTAATATTAGATTTTTTAGTGATATTGGCAAAATACTCTTCAATAGCAGTATCTAAACTTAATTGAATTTCGTTCGAAATACGTTGCTTGTTTTGTAAATAGTTTTGATAATTCCAATATACCTGAACTGTTATTGTAGTAACAATAGTTAAAGTAATTAAGTATAAAATCCAACGATATTTTTTGGTATTCATACATCAAAG
>CAXICE010000353.1:0-1606 GCA_964022045.1 uncultured Polaribacter sp.
CAATTAGAAATGGAAAAAGCTGGGCAACAATTGCAATCGATTCAGAAAATGCAAGAAACGCTTTCAAAAATCAAATTAGACAATTCCACAAAAAAAGCACATTTAGGAAGTTTGGTAAAAACGAATCAAGCATCGTATTTTCTATCAATTTCTGCAGGGAAACTTGAGGTTGAAAACAAAATTTATTTTGCTGTTTCTATCTCTTCACCAATCGGAAAAGCCTTATTAGGAAAGCAAGAAAATGAAGAGGCTCTTTTTAATGGAAAGAAATTTATAATTCAAATAATAGACTAATTTTTAATCCTTTTTTTAAATTAGAAGCATTATTTATATACACTTTTCTGTTTTGAAAATCGGCCTCAATCAACCAAAAAGAACCTTTAAAATACGAGTTTAAAACCATTGCTTTTAATTCTGATTTTTCAACAATTTTTATTTGATGCGGATACAATAAATGTGTTTTATTGTTGAGGAAAATTTCATTTACATCATCAAAAAGTGTTGCCACATATTTTATTTGTGGATTTTGATATAAGTTTTCTGGCGAATCATTTGCAATGATTTGATGATTCTGAATTACAATCATTTTATCAGCAAAAGAAAGCGCGTCATTTCCGTCATGAGTTGCCACAATACAAGCAATATTTTTTTCTTTTAAATAGCTAAACAATTTTCTTCGTAAAGAGTTTTTCTTAAAATTATCAATCTGACTAAAAGGTTCGTCGAGTAATAATAATTTTGGCTCTTTTGCCAAAGCTCTTGCAATGGCTACACGTTGTTGTTGTCCGCCGCTTAAGTTTTTTACTTTTACGTTTTCAAAAGCAGTCATTTCTATCACTTCCAATAATTCTTGGGTTCTTTTTTCGCTTTCTTCAGGATAAAATCTAGACAAGAATTTTTTAATATTTTCTGATACAGAAATGTAGGGCATCAAATTAAAATCTTGCGCCACATGTTTTATAAAATCCATTCCTGGAACTAAATGTTCTTTTGGCCCTAAAATTTGAATATCATCCCAAAAAATGGAGCCTTTATCTACGTCTAACAATCCATAAATGGCCTTTAAAAGTGTCGATTTTCCACAACCACTTTCGCCCATTACACATAAATGTTCACCTTTTTCAAGCTGAAAATTGATATCTTTTAAAACAGGATTATCTTTCTGATATTGAAAAGAAATGCCATTAACTGTTAACATAAATACAAGAAATTTTAAAAACAAAAATACTCTTTTTTGAAGTGTAATTTGGTTTAAAAAATTACGTCTAACTTTGCACAATAAATAATATTTAAATGACAGAAAACTTAACAAAAGCAACCTTTTTAGAAAAGGTCTTTAATTTTGAAGAAAATAAAGAATGGAAATTTGAAGGTAACGTTCCTGCAATTATAGATTTTTACGCAGATTGGTGCGGACCATGTAAAACGATTGCTCCAATTTTAGAGCAATTAAGTGAAGAATATGGCGATAAAATCAACATTTATAAAATAGATACTGAAGCCGAGCAAGAATTATCTGCGGCATTCGGAATTAGAAGTATTCCGTCAATGTTATTTTGTCCGATGGATGCTGAGCCACAAATGGCAAACGGTGCGTTGCCAAAAG
>CAXICE010000354.1:0-1604 GCA_964022045.1 uncultured Polaribacter sp.
TTTATACGATCTGTTGGTAGAATTTTAAAAGAAAATATTGTTGCTGATAGAGATTTTCCACCATTCAATAGAGTTTCTATGGACGGAATTGCAATTGATTTTTCGCAATTCAAAAACGGACAAAGATCTTTTAATGTTGAAGGAATTCAAGCAGCTGGAAGCGAACAAATTTCATTAGAAAATTCAGAAAACTGCATCGAAGTAATGACTGGCGCTGTGTTGCCAAAAAACACAAATGCAGTAATTCGTTACGAAGATGTTGTTATCGAAAATAACACAGCAACTATTCAAATAAATGAAATTAAAGAGCGTCAAAATATCCATCCAAAAGGAAAAGACGGAAAAACTGGTGATAATCTCATTAAAGAAAACACCATTATTTCAGCTGCAGAAATCGGCGTGTTAGCAACTGTTGGGAAATCAACCGTAAAAGTTGCAAAACAACCAAAAGTAATGATTGTTTCTACTGGTGATGAATTGGTTGGTGTTGATGAAATTCCGTTAGAACATCAAATAAGAAGAAGCAATGTTTTTACCTTAGTTTCATTGTTAGAACGATTAAAAATTCCTTCTGAAACAGCACATATAACAGACGATAAACCAATTTTAAAAGAGAAGATTAAATCATTTTTAGAGGATTATGATGTGTTGCTTTTTAGCGGCGCCGTTAGTAAAGGAAAATTTGATTTTTTACCAGAAGTTTTAGATGAATTAGGTGTTGAGAAATTGTTTCATCGAGTCGAACAAAGACCTGGAAAACCATTTTGGTTTGGACGTACAAAGAATTGTAAAGTGTTCGCATTTCCTGGAAACCCAATTTCTACATTTGTAAATTGTTTGGCGTATTTTTATCCTTGGTATTATAAATCAGTCGGAGTTAAACAAGAGGAAGAAACCGCAATTTTAAACGCAGATGTTTCTTTTAAACCGAATTTAACATACTTTTTACAAGTAAAATTGAGTTATCGATTTGGACATTTAATTGCAACTCCAGTTTCTGGAAACGGTTCTGGAGATTTAGCAAGTTTGGTAAAAACAGATGCATTTATTCAGTTGCCAAAAGACCAAGCAGAGTTTAAAAAAGGAGAAGTTTTTACGATAATTCGCTATCGCTAATTATAGTTTTTAATGCTTAGTTTTGAGTACTAAGTTAAAAAAACAAGTTATGAAAGAAAGTATCGTTCAAAAAAAGAGTTTTGATTTTTCTCTAAAAATAATTTCACTTTACAAAAAACTTCAACTAGAAAAAGAGTTTATCATTTCCAATCAACTTTTAAGAAGTGGAACTTCAATTGGAGCAAATGTTGAAGAAGCATTAGCTGGACAAAGCAAAAGAGACTTTACCGCAAAGATGTCTATTTCTTCAAAAGAAGCAAGAGAAACAAAATATTGGTTGCGATTATTAAAACAAAGTGAATTGACGTCAATAGATGTAAATTCATTAATTTTGGATATTGATGAATTGATTCGAATATTAACATCGATTGTTAAAACGTCTCAACAGAATCTAACTAAAAACTAAACATTCAACATTAAAAACTATTTTAAATGGGTTTTACACATTTAAATTCCAAGAATAATCCTAAAATGGTAAACGTTTCTGA
>CAXICE010000355.1:0-1593 GCA_964022045.1 uncultured Polaribacter sp.
AGTAAAAAATGGATTTTATCGAAGCAATTGTTCTTGGAATTATTCAAGGATTAACTGAGTTTTTACCTGTTTCATCTAGTGGTCATTTAGAACTAGCAAAAGCAATTTTGGGCGACACTTCTGTTCCGCAAGAAAGTTTAACTTTTACTGTTGTTTTACACTTTGCAACAGCGTTAAGTACATTGGTAATTTTTAGAAAAGAAGTGGCAGAAATTTTTAAAGGTTTGTTCCAGTTTAAATGGAATGACCAAACAAAATTTTCTCTAAAGATTATAATTTCTATGTTTCCAGCAGTTATTGTTGGATTACTTTTTGAAGAACAACTTGAAGCATTTTTTGGAGGACAAATTTTATTAGTTGGTGCCATGTTAATTGTAACAGCGTTACTTTTATTATTGGCTGATAAAGCAAAACAAACCGACAAAAAAGTATCATTTACAAATGCTGTAATTATTGGAATTTCGCAAGCAATTGCAATGTTACCAGGAATTTCAAGATCTGGCGCAACAATTTCTACTTCGGTTTTATTAGGTGTTGACAGAAGCAAAGCGGCACGTTTTTCTTTCTTAATGGTTGTTCCGTTGATTTTTGGAAAAATCGCAAAAGATTTGTTAAGCGGAGAAATTAATTTTTCGAGCTCAGAAATTATGCCATTATCTGCAGGATTTTTAGCTGCATTTGTAGCTGGTTTATTAGCGTGTACTTGGATGATTTCTTTAGTTAAGAAAAGTAAATTGTCGTATTTCGCAATATATTGTGCCGTTGTTGGTGTTATTGCAATTGGCTATTCTTTAATGAATTAAAACAGATATCTCCTCGAGCGCAGTCGAGAGGTTTTCAAAAAGGTCTCGACTCCGCTCGACCAGACAAAATCAAATTAAAAAATGACAGGAGAAGATTACAAATCCGGACAAATTTTATTGATTGATAAACCATTAGAATGGACTTCTTTTCAAGCAGTAAATAAAATACGTTGGCACATTAGACAACGATTTGACATCAAAAAAATAAAAGTTGGTCATGCCGGAACTTTAGATCCGTTAGCAACTGGATTGTTGATTATTTGTACAGGAAAACAAACCAAAAACATCAACGAATATCAAGGTCAAATTAAAGAATATACTGGAACTTTTACTGTTGGCGGAACAACGCCGAGTTACGATTTAGAATCTGAAGTAAACGAAACTTTTTCTACAGAACATATTACAGATGAATTGATTCATCAAACCACCGAACAATTTCTTGGAACCATTCAGCAAAGACCGCCTATTTTTTCTGCATTAAAAAAAGACGGAAAACGTTTGTATGAATTAGCAAGAAAAGGTGAAACTGTTGATATTCCGACGAGAGAAATAACCATCAACGAATTTGAAATTACGAATATCGATTTACCAAAAATAAATTTTAGAGTGATTTGTAGCAAAGGAACTTACATACGTTCTTTGGCATTTGATTTCGGAAAAGCATTAAATTCTGGTGCGCATTTATCGGCTTTAAGACGTACAAAAATTGGAAATTTCTCTGTAGAAAATGCAATTTCAATAGATGCTTTTATCAAAAAATTAGAATTGGAATAGTTTTTGTTTCTTCAAC
>CAXICE010000356.1:0-1587 GCA_964022045.1 uncultured Polaribacter sp.
TAAAATCAATCCAAAACCAACAATTGCTAAACCAATTGCATACAATAACTGATTGTCTTCAAAATGAAAAGGAGAAACACTTTGCTGATTTAAAGGCACTTCAATTCCGTGAGAGTTTGTGCGCCAAGTCAAGGTTTCTTTCCAAGGCCAAATTTTATTTAAAGAACCAATTATAAATCCTGTTAAAATTGCCAACGTATAATTTTTAAAATTGGTAAACAACCATTTTAAAATTCTAGAAAACGTTAACAAACCAACAACTGCTCCTGCTCCAACAATTGCAATACTTGTAAAATCTCTATTATTTACAGCTGCTAAAACTGGTTTGTAAGCCCCTAATAAAACTAAAATAAACGCTCCAGAAATCCCTGGTAAAATCATCGCACAAATTGCCAAAGCTGCCGCTAAAAACAAAAATAATGAAGATGAGTTTTCTGTAACTAACGGATTCAACGTTGTGATATAATATGCCAATCCTGCACCAGCAATTAATAAAATTATCGTTAAAACATTCCATTTTGTAATTTGTTTGGCGATGTAAATAACACTTGCCAACACCAAACCAAAAAAGAACGACCACAACAAAATAGGTTCGTTTTCTAACATCCATTTAATGGCTTTTGCCAACGAAACGATGCTCACAAAAATTCCAGCAAACAACGACAATAAAAAAGAACCATTTACTTGTTTCCATGCGGCTTTAATTCCGTCTGATTTTAATGTTTTTATCAAACTAAAATTTACGTTACTAATTGAGGTTAGTAATTCTTCATAAATTCCAGAAATAAACGCAATCGTTCCGCCAGAAACTCCAGGCACAACATCAGCTGCTCCCATTGCCATTCCTTTTAAACCGATTACTACAAAATCTTTTACTGTTCTACGCATTTGTTTGGTTTTTTAGTGAAACGAAGATACACGAAATTGTGAAAAGATTAATTAATTGAAATAAAAAACTATATTTGATTATTACAGCATTCACCAAAAATAACTCACATGAAAAAAGCAGCTCTATTAGTATTGATTACGATAATTTCAATCAGTTGTAAATCGGAAAAGAAAAAGGAAGTTGTTTCAGAAAAACTGAAAACGAAATTAACAATTACACCAATTACACACGGAACCGCAGTTTTAACTTCTGGTGATAACACTATTTATATTGATCCGACAGGAAAAGCAGCAGCTTTTGCTAATTTTTCTGCTCCAAATTATGTGTTTATTACTGATATTCATGGAGATCATTTGAGTTTAAAAACTTTAAAAGCGTTGGATTTATCAAACACAACAATTGTGGCACCGAAAGCTGTTGCAGATAGAATTCCGGAAGGAACTGCAAAAGAAATTGTGGTTATCAACAACGGAGAAACTAAAGTTTTTGGCAATTTTAAAGCAGAAGCAATTCCGATGTATAATCTTAGAGAAGAAGCGTTAAAATTTCATACAAAAGGAAGAGGAAACGGTTATGTATTTACAATTGACAACCAACGTATTTATTTTTCTGGAGATACAGAAGATATTCCAGAAATGCGTGCTTTAAAAAATATTGACAAAGCTTTTGTTTGTATGAATTTACCGTATACAATGACA
>CAXICE010000357.1:0-1578 GCA_964022045.1 uncultured Polaribacter sp.
CTTGCATTTTCTGAATCGATTGCAATTGTTGCCCAGCTTTTTCCATTTCTAATTGTAACATTGCTCTGCCAGTTTCGTGTTTATCGCCTGCAGAACTTTTGGTTTCTGATTGCAAAGCTTTTTGGTTTGAAGAAATAGTTTTTTGAATCGTTTCTAATCTATCTTCAACAAACTTTTTGCATTGATTATATAATTCTTCTTTTACATTCATAAAATTTCTTTTGTCATTGCGAACAACGTGATGCAATCTCATTTTAAATTAACAGGTTACTTTGTTTCACTTGAAATGATATTAATCATTTATAAACGCCGCCAATTCTTTACCAATTAAACTTCCAATTGCAACACCCATTCCACCCATACGAACACCGCAAAAAACATTATTAGAAAGTTGTTTTACAATGGCTTTTTTCTGATTGCCAACGCCCATAATTCCACTCCAAGAATGTTCTATTTCAAAATTTGTGTCTGGTAAAATCGTTTCTTTTAAGATGGTTTTTAAAGAGTTCTGTATGATTTCAGTTTCACCAAATTGGGTGGTTTCTTCTGTTTTAAAATCTAGATTTCTTCCTCCACCAAATAAAATTCTATCATCAATATTTCTAAAATAATAATACCCTTTATCTAAATGGAAAGTTCCTTTTATGTATAAATTTTTAATTGGTTTTGTTATGATTACTTGCGCTCTAGCAGGTTTTACATTTTCATCTAATAACTCTTTTGCAAAACCATTGGTTGCAATAAAAATTTTGTTCGTTTTAAACTCAATTTGATTGGTTTTTACAGCAATAGAATTTCCATTTTCTTCAAAACTTTCTACTGTAATATTATTCAATATTTTAATTCCAGCCTTCTGAGTTTTTAAAAGCAATTCTGAAACCATTTTTCCTGTGTCAATTTGACCTTCAAAGTTGTTTACAATATAATTAGATTCAATGTTCTTAAAATTGAAAACATTCTCAGAAGTCGAAAAAACTGCTGCTTTAAAAATTGGTTTTAAAAGTGCATTTATTTCACCTTTTCTTGACAAACATTCGTTGTAAAACTCTTTGTCTTTAAATAATTCAAAACCTTTGTTTAGTTGAAAATCAATGTTTTTATCACCTAAATTTTGACGCAATAATTGCAAACCTTCCCAACGTTTTTTTACCAAGTTAAAAACTTCTTGTTCTGTATGAGAATTTAAATCATCGATGATTTCAGACAAACTTCCAAAGCAAGCAAAACCAGCATTTTTTGTGCTTGCTCCTTGTGGTAACATTCCTTTTTCTAAAATTAAAACATTGGCTTCTGGATACTTCTTTTTTAATTCTAAAGCACAATTTAAACCCACAATTCCGCTTCCAACAATTGTAAAATCAACCCAGGTAAACCATTCTTTTATTTCCCAATAACTATAATTCATTTAAAGTGTTTTTTCAAAACAAATACTGTTTTCCATATTTGTATATTGTCCGTAATTCGGAATTATTTTATAATCGCATTTTTGATAAAATTTTACAGCTTCAACTTGCCTTTTTCCGGTTTCTAAAACACATTTTTGATAACCCAATTCTTTTGTCCAAATTTCTAATTCAG
>CAXICE010000358.1:0-1577 GCA_964022045.1 uncultured Polaribacter sp.
CGAATGGTTCTAACGGAAGAAGAGTTTTGTTTGGAAACTTACAGAAATGGGCTAAATGGCACGGGAAAAATTTAAAAAATTAACAGAGTTATAACTTTAGTGAAAAGCTAATAATAGTACATTCGTCAAAAATAAATTAGATGAAATATAAACTATTATTGGCTTTTTTTCTTTGTACTTCAATTGTAAGTATTGCACAAACAAAGGCGCATAAAGATTCTTTAAATACAGTTATCAAAGCCTACTATGAATTAAATGTAAAAGTATCTCAAGTAGATTCAACACCTAAAACTATTGAAAATATTTTTGAATTATTTACAGATGATTTTACTTATGTACATCCAAAATATGGAGGCGTATATACAAGAGCAGATTTGTTGAAAGGTTATTTAAGGAACCAAAAATCAGGACGATATAATGGTGATGTTACAGATATTAAAATAGTCAATAAGATTGTTGGGTTGAATAGTGTTGTTGTAGAAAAAAGATTCATTACCAAAAATGAAGGAGAAGGAGAATCTCAAATGACATTGTTTGAGTTTAAGAAAGGGAAAATTTCTAAAATTTTTGAGTATTGGTAGAATTTAGGTAAAAAAATATTGAAACCTGTAACGATTCGTTGCAGGTTTTCTTTTTTTAACAAGAATTTTAAAAGGATAATTGTTAGATTTACCTTTCAATAATTTATTTCTTGCAAACAACCACAATCATATACATTTTTGGTGCTTTACTTTTTAGTTTAGCCGTTTCTTGGTTGTTGTATTTCTACAAATCTAAAGAGCTTAGAAAAGTAGATTATTTGTTATTTGGATTAAGAACAACAAGTATTTTTCTGCTGCTTTTATTACTGATAAATCCAACTATAGAAAGACAAGAATTGACAAATGAAAAACCAATCCTTTCAGTGTTGGTTGATAATTCATTATCGGTAAAGCATTTTGAAAGCGAAAAAAAAGTTACTGATTTTGTTAGCGAATTAAAAAGCAATGCTGCAATCAATAACAAGTTTGATGTGCAGTTTTTTAAATTCGGAGAAAACATTAATGTATTAGATTCTTTGTCATTTGTAGAAAATCAAACCAATATTTACAAAACGATTGATAGAGTAGAAGCACTACAAAAAAACACTGTTGCTCCTGTAATTTTAATTTCAGACGGAAATCAAACTACTGGAAATTTATATCCGTTTATCACCACAAAAAAGAATGTTTTCCCTTTTGTTTTTGGTGATACAATTACAAAAAGTGACGTTAAAATCACGCAAGTAAACGTAAATAAATACAGTTATTTAAAAAACCGTTTTCCTGTTGAAGTTCGTGTTTTATATGATGGAAATAAAGCGGTAAAAACGCAGTTTACAATTCAGCATAAAGGCAAAACTATTTTCAGAAAAAACTTGTCTTTTTCTCCATCAAAAACGGTTGCAACAATTTCCACTACAATTGCATCTTCAGAAGAAGGCGTTCAATATTACAAAGCATCGGTTAATACAATAGAAAACGAAGAGAATCTAGAGAACAACTCCAAATCATTTTCAGTTGAAGTTTTAAATGAACAAACCAAAATTTTGTTACTGA
>CAXICE010000359.1:0-1562 GCA_964022045.1 uncultured Polaribacter sp.
TTTAATATGACAATTGCTGTTTTCAAGTGTGCGAATTTACGTTTTAAAAGTGAATTTGATTCGTAAGTATTTGTTAATTGTAATCTGGAAAGTCTTTTAAGAAAATATAGGTTTCGTTTTCAAAATCCATTTTGCAATAAAAATGCTCTAATCCGTTGGTAACAATCAAATAATTGGCTTTTAATTTTAAGTTATAACGCGCAATTTGATCAAAAGTGTCTTGAGTTATTTTTATGTTTGGTGCTTTACATTCTACTATAATATCATGATTTCCATCGGCATTAAAGACCAAAATATCGGTTCTCTTTTTTCGATTGTTGATGGTTAGTTGCTTTTCTAATGCGATTAATGAAACTGGATATTTCTTATCCTGAATTAAAAATTCAACAAAATGTTGACGCACCCATTCTTCTGGAGTAAGCACCACATATTTTTTTCTCAATTTATCAAAAATAAGCGTCTTATTTTCGTTACTTTTGAGTTTGAATGTATAAGTAGGAAGATTGAGTTTTTGCATCAATCAAAAGTAAGAAAATGAGTGAAATAAATTCTATAGTAAACGATATTAAAAACGGAAATGTAAAACCCATTTATTTTTTAATGGGTGAAGAAGCGTATTATATTGATAGAATTTCAGATTTAATAGAGTCTTCTGTGTTAGATGAAGCTGAAAAAGGCTTTAATCAAGTTGTAATGTATGGTAGAGATGTTTCTATTGAAGAAATTGTGTCTTCTGCAAAACGCTATCCAATGATGGCAGAAAAGCAAGTGATTATTGTAAAAGAAGCACAAGATTTAAGCAGAACAATTGAGAAATTGGTTGCTTATGCAGAGAACCCACAACCAACAACGGTTTTGGTTATTAATTATAAATATAAGAAATTAGATAAGCGAAAAAAACTATACAAAGCAGTTGATAAAGCGGGTGTTATTTTTGAAAGTAAAAAGTTATATGATAATCAAGTTTCTGATTGGATTCGTAGGGTTTTAAGTGGAAGAAATTATAAAATTGAACCAAAAGCTTCGTTAATGTTGGTAGAATTTTTAGGAACAGATTTGAGTAAAATCAATAATGAACTCGAAAAACTAATTACCATTTTACCACAAGATTCAATTATTTCTCCAAATCATATTGAAGAAAATATTGGGATCTCTAAAGACTTTAATAATTTTGAATTACGAAAAGCAGTAGGAGAGAAGCAGATTGTAAAAGCAAATAGAATCATTAATTACTTTGCAGAAAACCCTAAGAAAAACCCTTTGGTGATGACCATTTCTTTGCTGAATAGTTTTTTTACACAATTATTGCAATATCATGGATTAAAAACCAAAGACAAAATGAGTGTTGCAAAAGCATTAGGTGTAAATCCATATTTTGTAGGCGATTATGCTACAGCTGCTAAAAATTATCCGATGCGAAAAGTTTCACAAATTATTGGTTTGCTTAGAGAAGCTGATGTGAAAAGTAAAGGTGTTGGTGCAAATGGAATGCCGCAAGCGGATATTTTAAAAGAATTATTGTTTAAGATTTTACATTAACGAAATTTGATTAACAGTTTCGC
>CAXICE010000360.1:0-1560 GCA_964022045.1 uncultured Polaribacter sp.
ATTTCTTTTTCTAATTCTGATGATAATAAATAGTTATAGATTTTAATTCCTTTTTGAGTTTTTACAGTTTGTTGCTTTTCTATTTTCCCTTGAACCAAAACTACTTTTTGAGAATTGTTTTGAAAGATTTCTAACATCTTTTCTTCTAGTTTTTTTCTTTGTGATTCTATGCCTGACAAAACGATTAATACATCATTTTTAACAGGTAAATCCTCTTTTTTAAATCGACTTAAAACTCCAATAAATTTTAGCTTTAAATCTTGATTTTTTGGTTGTGATAATCTTCCCGAAAGAGCGTTTTCTATAGAATCTGGAATCCAGCATTGATCAAACTTTTCAATAATTTTCTGATGAATTTTAGAAGTAAACCAAGTAAAAATTCCTGATAAAACAGTTATTTGATGCGTAATGTAAACCGACGGAATTTTAGCGTTTCTAACTCCAAAACGATTATCAGATATAATTCCTACAACATCTTTATTTACTTTAATAAAATCGGCTATTAAATTCTTTTCAACTTTAATTGCTTTTACAATTTTTGGAATCTGAAAAAGTAAATCTGTTTTTAAATTTTTAGTGTACGAAATGTTATAAGAAGGTAATTCTAAAAACTCTAAAGCGGGAAATTCTTTTTGTAAAAACGTTAATGCTTTTCCGTCAGAAGCTAGAATTGGGGCAAAATTGTTTTCTAATAAAAAATGAATAATTGGTACACATCGAGTGGCATGACCTAATCCCCAATTTAGAGGTGCAACAATTATTTTTTTCACAAAGTATATTTTAGGTTTCGACTCCGCTCAACCTGACAATAAATTTGTCTCCTCGAACGGAGTTATGGATTTTGTTTTAAGTTAAATCAAAGCCAATATCTTTTCTGTAATTCATTTTATCAAAACTAATTTTTTCTATGTTTTGATAACTTTTTGCCAAAGCTTCTTCAATAGTATTTCCAAACGACGTAATTGCCATCACACGACCTCCGCTTGTTACAACTGTATTGTTTTCTGTTGTAGTTCCTGCATGAAAAACTATTGAATCTTCTACATTATCAAAACCAGAAATTACTTTTCCTTTTTCATAACTTTCAGGATAACCACCAGAAACCAACATTACTGTTGTTGCTGTTTTGTCGGTTACAGAAAACGATTTTTCGTGTAAAGTTTGATTGGCAACACCATCAAATAAATCGTATAAATCAGAATTAATTCTTGGTAAAACAGCTTCAGTTTCTGGATCGCCCATTCTAACATTATATTCAATTACTTGCGGATTTCCATCAACATTCATCAAACCTATAAAAATAAATCCACGATAATCAATTCCGTCTTTTTGCAAACCATTTACAGTTGGTTTTACAATACGCTCTTCAACTTTTTGTAAAAATTCTTTGGATGCAAATGGCACAGGAGAAATTGCTCCCATTCCGCCAGTATTTAATCCTTTATCGCCTTCGCCAATTCTTTTATAATCTTTTGCCGATGGTAAAATTTTATAACTTTTTCCATCCGTTAATACAAAAACCGATAATTCAATTCCGTCTAAAAACTCTTCAATAACAAC
>CAXICE010000361.1:0-1559 GCA_964022045.1 uncultured Polaribacter sp.
TAAAAAAAGCGAAAGATTTATCTTTCGCTTTTTTGTTTTTGTTCCCATTCTTTTCGCATATCGGTAGATAAAATTCCTGTTCCATCATGTTTCCAGCCTGGTGGTTTTAATAAATATTTTAATTTATTTTGGAGTGAAGTTTTAGAGGTAAATATATCTTTTAACAAACCAAACCATTCTAGAAACGCTACTTTAATCGGATTAAAAGTATCAATATTTTTTACCAACCCGTAAACTGGTTTTTCAACTTCTGGTTCAAAAGTACCAAATAATCGATCCCAAATAATAAAAATTCCTGCATGATTTCTGTCTAAATACTGCGGATTTGTTGCGTGATGCACACGATGATGACTTGGCGTATTAAAAATAGCTTCGAACCATTTGGGTAATTTATTTATCAATTCGGTATGAATCCAATATTGATATAACAAGCTGATTGACATCTGAACTAAAATCATAACTGGATGAAATCCTATAAAAACCAATGGAATCCAAAAAACAAAAGAAGTAAAACTTCCCGTCCAAGTTTGTCTTAAAGCTGTACTTAAATTATACTTTTGCGAAGAATGATGCACAATATGGCTTGCCCAAAAAAAACGATTTTCGTGACTTATTCTATGAAACCAATAATAACTTAGGTCTTCTGCAAAAAGAATCAAAATCCAAGACCACCAAACAAACGGAACTTCAAATAAATGAAACCAATTATAAACGTAATAAAACGCAATTAAAACCATAACTTTGCTCACCAAACCAATAGCAACATTTCCTAATCCCATAGCTATAGAAGTAAAGGCATCTTTGTATTGATATTCTTTCATTTTTACTTTTACAGTTAAAATAACTTCTAAAATTACAGTGGCAATAAAAAACGGAATTGCGTAATGAATTAAGTTTGGAAATTCAGGTATTTGCATCTAATAATATTTTGTCATAAAAATAGCACAAATTATATAGAGGAAAGATGCATTGTTTAATGAAAAAAAGTCACTATATTTGCAGCCTTAAAAATAATTTTAAACAATTACTTATGAATCATTACGAAACTGTTTTCATTTTGAATCCCGTTTTATCTGATACTCAGATAAAGGAAACAGTACAAAAGTTTAATGACTATTTGGTTTCTAAAGGTGCCGAAATGATTTCAAAGGAAGATTGGGGCTTAAAAAAATTAGCGTATCCAATCCAAAAGAAAAAAAGTGGATTTTACCACTTATTTGAATTTAAAATCGCAGGAGAAGAAATTTCTTCATTCGAACTTGAATTTAGAAGAGATGATAGCGTTATGCGTTATTTAACTGTTAAATTAGATAAACATGCAGCAGCTTGGGCAGAAAAAAGAAGAGCGCGCGTAACATCTACTAAAAAATAAGAGATATGTCATCTATAGATCAACAAGCAAAAGGAAACAAGCAAGGTGAAGTAAGATACTTAACTCCGCTTGACATTGAAACTAAAAAAGAAGCAAAGTACTGTCGTTTTAAGAAAAAAGACATCAAGTATATCGATTATAAAGATGCAGACTTCTTAATGTATTTAGTAAACGAGCAAGGTAAAAT
>CAXICE010000362.1:0-1559 GCA_964022045.1 uncultured Polaribacter sp.
AAAAATGAAAATAATTAAGAATATAATTGTTGATGGAAAACATCAAAAACCAATTATAACCGATGTTTTTTTTGAAGAAAATAATCAACAAAAACCAGTTGTAATTTTTTGTCATGGTTATAAAGGATTTAAAGATTGGGGAGCTTGGAATTTGATGGCAGAGTCTTTTGCGAAAGCAGGATTCTTCTTTATTAAATTTAATTTTTCTCACAATGGCGGAACTGCAAATCAACCGATAGATTTTCCAGATTTAGAAGCTTTCGGAAACAATAATTACACAAAAGAATTAGATGATTTAGAAACCATAATTCATTGGATTTCTTCAAATTATAATTATCAAAATGAAATCGATTTAGAAAATATTTCTTTAATTGGGCACAGTAGAGCAGGAGGAATCGTAACGATTAAATCCGAAGAAAACGACCAAATAAAAAAGGTAATTAGTTTGGCTGGAGTTTGTGATTTTGGAAAAAGAACTGCAACTTCTGGTGATTTAGAACAATGGGAAAAAGATGGCGTAAAATATGTTTTAAACGGAAGAACAAAACAGCAAATGCCACATTTTTATCAATTCTATGAAGATTTTAAACAAAATGAAAACCGATTAAATATTCAAAGAGCTGTTGCTAACTTAGCAATTCCGTATTTAATTATCCACGGAGATAATGATACTTCTGTTTTTATTGATGAAGCCAAAAAATTGCATTCTTGGAATTCAAAAAGTGAATTTAAAATCATAGAAAACGCGAATCATATTTTTAATGTTTCACATCCTTGGGTAAAAAAAGACTTATCCGAAGAAATGCAAAATGTAACTCAAATTTGTATTGATTTTTTGAAGAAATAAAATGTCATTCCCGAGAAATCGGGAATCTATTCTTAGAAAAAACATAGATTTCTCAATCGCTTAAAAAAGCTCTTTTCGAAATGACAAGTAAACAGATTTCCGTATTTTCGAAAGATGGAATTGCAACCGCCTTTTAGAAAAATTATTCATGTTGATATGGATGCATTTTATGCTTCTGTAGAGCAATTGGATAATCCTGATTTAAGAGGAAAACCTTTGGCTGTTGGGGGAAATGAAATTCGCGGAGTAGTTTCTGCAGCAAGCTATGAAGCTAGAAAATTTGGTGTTAGATCTGCAATGAGTGGCGTTTTGGCAAAGCAGAAATGCCCGCATTTATTGTTTGTTCCGCCGAGATTTTCAAGATATAAAGAAATTTCAACAAAAATTAGAGCCATTTTTTATGAGTACACAGATTTGGTAGAACCGCTTTCTTTAGATGAAGCGTATTTAGATGTTACCGAAAATAAAAAAGGAAATCCGTCTGCAAGTTTAATCGCAGAAGAAATTAGACAACGCATTTTTGATGAATTAGAATTACGAGCATCAGCAGGAATTTCTATCAACAAATTTATTGCAAAAGTTGCTTCAGATATCAACAAACCAAACGGACAAAAAACGATAAACCCAGAAGAGGTTTTGCCCTTTTTAGAAGAATTGTCCATTAATAAGTTTTACGGAATTGGAAAAGTAACTGCTGCAAAAATGCACAATC
>CAXICE010000363.1:0-1553 GCA_964022045.1 uncultured Polaribacter sp.
AAAACCTATAATTCCGCCATAACCAGCATTTTTTGTAGTACTAATTTTTGTTGATTTTTCTTCGGATACAATAATCTTTTTAGAAATCCACATGGTAATTGCGGCGAAAAGCAACGTAAATCCTAATAAAATAAAAAAGAAGGTCTGACTGATTTTTAAATATCCGCCAATAAAAGCAAACGGAATGCTAAATAAAATTAACGGAATAACCTTTTTATAATTGTATGTTTTTTGTTGATGAAAATAAAAGACATTTCCAAAAACAACCATAATATTACACAATAAAGCGGTTGCTCTAATTTGCGTAAAAGCCAATCCTGTTAAAGCCAAAACAGCTAAATAACTAGATCCGCCACCAAAACCAACAGAAGAATATAAAACTGCAATCACAAAAAACAAAGCAATGATGTGCCAGTTTGAAATTATGAGCGATAAAACTTCTTGAAAATTCATAAAGCAAATATAATTTTCTATTTTTAGAATGTCTTAAAAACGCAAAATAAAATGAGTAATTATCACATCAAACATTTAGAAGAATATTATCAAGTATATCGTAAATCTGTTCGCGAACCAGAAAGTTTTTGGGAAGAAATTGCCGAAGAACATTTTTTATGGAGAAAAAAATGGGATAAAGTTTTGAGTTGGGATTTTTCTAAACCAGAAGTAAAGTGGTTTGAAGGTGCAAAATTAAACATTACAGAAAATTGTATTGACAGACATTTGGCAACTCGTGGCGATAAAACGGCCATTATTTTTGAACCAAATAATCCAGATGATGAAGCTGAGCATATAACATATAAACAATTATACGAACGTGTAAATCAGTTTGCAAATGTGTTAAAAAGTAAAGGTGTACAAAAAGGAGATCGGGTTTGTATTTACGTTCCGATGATTCCTGAATTAGCAATTGCTACGTTAGCTTGTGCTAGAATTGGCGCCATTCATTCTGTAGTTTTTGCAGGATTTTCATCCAAAGCATTATCAACCAGAATTAATGATTGTGATTGTAAAATGGTAATTACTGCTGATGGATCTTTTCGTGGTGCAAAAACAATCGACTTAAAAGGAATTGTAGATGAAGCGTTAGAAACTTGTCCTGGAGTAGAAAATGTATTGGTTGCAAAAAGAATCAATTCAGATGTTTCTATGAAAGAAGGAAGAGATTTTTGGTTGCAACCTTTATTAGATGCAGCATCAAAAGAAGGAAAAGCAGAAGTGATGGATGCAGAAGATCCGTTGTTTATTTTATATACATCTGGATCAACAGGAAAACCAAAAGGAATGGTGCATTCATCTGCAGGTTATATGGTTTATACTGCGTACACATTTAAAAATGTTTTTCAATATAAAGAAAATGATGTGTATTGGTGTACTGCAGATGTTGGCTGGATTACCGGACATTCTTATATTGTTTATGGTCCGTTAGCAAACGGTGCAACCACAGTGATGTTTGAAGGTGTTCCAAGTTATCCAGATTTTGGACGCTTTTGGGAAATTGTAGAAAAACATAAAATCAATCAGTTTTATACAGCGCCAACTGCCATTAGAGCTTT
>CAXICE010000364.1:0-1550 GCA_964022045.1 uncultured Polaribacter sp.
CATTAAATAATTATAGTTTCTTAGATTTAGATTTAACCTATCAAAAGAAAGATAGCAAATGGGAGTATTCTTTAGAAATGACCAACGCCTTTAATACAACTTCAATAAACAGAGACAGTACAAATGCTATCTTTAATAGCACATCAGCTTATGTGATACAGCCAAGATTTACAGTTTTTAGCGTAAAATATAATTTATAAATATTGTATTGATTTGAAGAGAAGAAGCGAATAGAAATATTCGCTTTTTTTAATTCTAAATTGTATGTATTTTCGTTGGATGAATATTAAAGCTGTTACTTCGTTATTTTCATCCTTTTTTAAAACCTTAGGGTATTTATTCTTATTTATTGTTTTCGGACTTTTTTTAGATAGCACTTACATGGTTGATGTTTTACCTCACAATCAACATTTAGCAACATTTGTAATGTTAATTGGTTTTATTGTAGTCTATTTTCGTTCTGCATCTAGATTAAGAGAACAAATGATTTACGCAGTAATTATTGGATATATTGGTGAGCATTTATTTTCTATCGGATTAGGAATGTATACATACAGATTAGGAAATATACCGCATTACGTTCCGCCAGGTCACGGAATCGTTTTAGTAGCAGCCATATACTTCTGTAAAGAAGCTATTGTAAAACAATATCGAAAATTTTTAGAAAAGTTATTTACAATATTCGTATTGGTTTATGCTACGTTATTTCTGGTTTTTGCTGGTGATATCTTCGGATTTGTAATGTCTTTACTTGTGATTTTCTTTTTAAGAAATAAACCAAGAGAGCGTTTGTTTTATTTAACCATGTACGTTGCTGTTGCGTTTTTAGAAATTATTGGAACTTCTTATGGATGTTGGTTTTGGCCAGAAACAGCTTTTGATGCAATTCCGTTTTTAAAGAGTGCAAATCCGCCAAGCGGAATTAGTCTGTTTTATTTTCTACTTGATTTAGGAAGTCTATGGTTGTATAAACAGCGTCATAAAATTGCTTGGAAACGAATGAAAAACATCAGAAAAATTCAAGAAAATTAATCAATTTATTATGAAAAAATGCATCACTTTATTTGTTACTGTTTTAGTATTAATCTCTTGCAATAGAACACCAAAAAATGGATTTGCTGATACCGTTATTACAAATGCAAATGTGTACTCTTTAAATTGGGATAATCCAAAATTAGACGGAACACCAGCAGAAAATGCACCTTTTAAAAATGAAAAATGGCAGTTTGATGCACAAGCAATTGCGATAAAAAATAATGTCATTCAATTTGTTGGTAGTGATAAAGGAGTGAAATTTTTTATCGGAGAAAACACAAAAATTATCGATGCTAATAAAGCTGTAATTGTTCCTGGTTTGATTGAGTCTCACGGTCATCTTCAAGAATTAGGAGAAAAAAATGAAGCTATTAATCTTGAGAATTTAACCAAGGAAGAAATCATCACTTTAATTGTAAAACGCGCTAAAGAAACTCCGAGAGGAGAATGGATTATTGCTTCTGGTTGGGACGAAGCAGTTTTTGCAAACGATTATCCAAATATGGTAGAATTGA
>CAXICE010000365.1:0-1543 GCA_964022045.1 uncultured Polaribacter sp.
TTTTCTGTCAAAAATTCGTGATATGGCATCCAAGGATTCTTGGCTTCAAAATGTCCTTCTACGCCATAATTTGCCCAATCGTCTAATTCTTGTTGAATATATTTTTGTGTGTTTTTCGGCTGTAATCCTAAAGAATTCCCAGTAAAATACAACCAATCGTTGCCGTTTTTATCTTTCGGAATGTGAAATTGATCACGTAAATAAGAGAGCTGATCTTCTTTGTCTTGCTGTTGAGCGTATTGTAGATTGTTTTGGTAAGTCATTAAAAAAATGGTTATCCCCAAATATAAGATTATTCAATAAATCAATTTGAATATTTTTGTGATTTTGTACATTAGCAAAAAATCTATCAAATGAAAGCCTTAAAAATTATTTTTGTTCTCCTTTTCACTACATTTATTTCTTGTAAAGATGCTTCTAATTCAATATTAGAATTAGAAACTATTCATGCTGATTTAAAACAACAGTTTGCACCTGATAAGCGTGTAGAATTATTTGATATAAAATTTGACAACGTCAACAATCAAGTGGTTTTAAAAGGTGAAACCACTACAAAAAAGGCTTTTGATCTTTTAATTGAAAACCTTGAAAAGAAAAATATTTCTTTTAAAAATGAAGTAAGAATTTTACCAGATTCTGCTGTTGGAGATAAAAAATATGCATTAGGAAATAATTCTGTTATCAATATCCGTTCAAACCCAAGACATTCTGCTGAATTAGGAACACAAGGTTTATTAGGAATGGAATTAAAAGTATTGGACAAAAAAGGAAGTTGGTACAGAGTGCAAACGCCAGACAAATATATTTCTTGGGTTGATGCTGGCGGAATTGAAAGAATGACGGCTTTAGAATTGCAAAATTGGAATAAAAAAGACAAATTGATTTATACAGAAAACTTCGGATTTGTGTACGAAGAAAAAGATTCAAAATCGATGCGTGTTTCTGATATTTCTTTTGGCGGAATTTTAGCGCTCAAAAAAGATCATGGAAGTTTTTACGAAGTTGAATATCCAGATAATAGAATTGGTTTTATCAAAAAATCGGAAGCTGTTTTGTACAATTCTTGGTTAAAAAACAATCCATCAAATGCAAATTTTATTGAAACATCAGCCAAAACAATGTTAGGCGTTCCTTATTTATGGGGAGGAACTTCTCCTAAAGGAAACGATTGTAGTGGCTTTACAAAAACGGTGTATTTAATGAACGGATTTGTAATTCCGAGAGATGCTTCACAGCAAGTTCATGCTGGAAAAGTAGTTGACAAAGATTTAAAATTTGAAGGCTTAGAAAAAGGCGATTTAATGTTCTTTGGAACACCAGCAAAAAACGGTAAAAAAATGCGTGTAACGCATGTTGGAATTTGGCTTGGAAATGGCAAAGGAGAATTTATTCATTCTGCAAGTAATGTGCATTTGAGTTCTATCAACAAAAACGAAAAACACTACGACAAATTTAACACCAACAGATATTTAGGAAGCCGACGTTACTTAGGTGTAAAGGATGATAAGATTATTGATTTGAAAGAATCTTTGGTGGTAAAACC
>CAXICE010000366.1:0-1526 GCA_964022045.1 uncultured Polaribacter sp.
ATTCCTTTTGATGAAAAATATTTACACGCTTTAATTCCGTCTTTTATCATTGGTAATTTCACCACAATCTGCGGATTTAAAGCTGCTAATGCTTCACCCTCTTTTACCATTCCAGCAAAATCAGTTGCAATTACTTCTGCAGAAACATCACCTTCAACAACATCGCAAATTGCTTTGTAATGATTTATTATGTTTACTTCTCCAGTAATTCCTTCTTTTGCCATTAAAGACGGATTTGTAGTTACACCATCTAAAATCCCTAAGGCTTGCGCTTCTTCTATTTGCGATAAATTTGCGGTGTCAATAAAAAATTTCATAAATATATTATTTAGTTCTTATTTTAATTATTTGGGCGTTCCCTAAAGGTCGGGCTTTTTGCTGCAATCTTTTTATTTTGTTCTCGGTATTAATTTGTTCATTCTTCACAAATTCACTCGAACTGACAATAAAAAGGATTTCCACTTCAATCCCTAACGCAATGCATAATTACAATTTATAATGATTCATCAATAGTTTTTCATACATCTTATCTGGTAAAACTCGTTTTAAAACAATCGAGAATTTTTCCATAAATCCGCCAACTTTATAATGAACTTTAGTTTTTTTTGTTTCAATAATATCAAAAACAACTTTTGCCATTTCTATTGGATCCATTCCGCCAGTAACATGTGCATCCATTAAATCTAAATTTTCTTGATATTTTTCTTTATACGCAGAGTTTTCAAAAACTGGCGTATGATATCTTCCAGCTGCAATATTGGTAGCAAAATCTCCTGGCGCAACATTTACAATATCAATTCCGAATGTTTTTACTTCCATTCTTATCGATTCTGTTACTAATTCTAATGCGCCTTTTGTTGCAGAATACATTCCTCTAAAAGGCAATCCCATATAACCAGCAATAGAAGTTACATTGATAATCTTACCGTTTTTTTGATTTCGCATTTGTGGTAGAACAGCTTTCATTACATCAATTGCACCAAATAAATTAGTATCAAATACTTTTCGCATTTCGTCAGTTGGTGTATCTTCAATTGGCCCTGTAATTCCCATTCCTGCGTTGTTGATTAACACGTCTAATCTTCCTTCATTCTTTAAAATAGTTGCAACAGCTTTTTCTATTGAATCTACATTCAATACATCTAAAGCAATCATTTTATACGGTAATAATGCATCGTCTTTTTCGGTTCTGCTTGTTCCATATACAATCATTCCTTTATCAGCAAGATAATTTGCAATGGATTTACCAATTCCGGATGAAGCTCCAGTGATGAGAATTACTTTTGACATTTTTTATTGAAAGATTAAATGATTTAAAAATTGAAAGATTGGGTAAAAATCAAATTTTTAATATTCAATCTTTAACTTTTTAATACCAACACAAATATCCTAAAAGAAAATGAAGAAATCTAAATTTAGGGCACAAAAAATGGCAAGCTATCTACATCACACTGCTACAACCTAATACCCTTGCTGCGTTCCCGCCCTGGGGGATTCAAAGGGAGCTAGTTGTGTAGGACTTGCCG
>CAXICE010000367.1:0-1524 GCA_964022045.1 uncultured Polaribacter sp.
ATGTTGAGGTTGCAGAGTTCAAGAATTTAAATCCGACTGTAGAAAATATTGCTGTTGTAATTTATAATAAATTACAACTAAAAATAAAATCTTCTTTAGATATTTCTGTGACGCTTTACGAAACGGCTAGAAATTACGTTACGTATTCTGGTGAGTAATTTTTTCTAAAGAATTTAATCATCGTTGTCTTCTTTTTTCATTTTTTTAAATCCTTTGTATAATCTTACAGCAAGTCTTGCAAATAAGATAATAGCAATGACCATGATGATGTTAAATCCGTCCATTAATTCTTTAACTTTTTACTCATCATTTAATGTTTTTTTTACTTCTTCTAACAATTGATAATTAATTTTTAACAAATTAGAAGTTTGTATTCTAGAGTTGATAACAGATGCTCTTAAGAAATTAATTACTTTTTTGTTTTTTGGATATTCAATAATTTTAAAATACTCTTTTAATGGCGTATTGTTCGTTAAATTAAATGAAGCATCAGAGTACTTTAGTAGTAGATCTCCGGCATATTTATCAAAATGCTTTTCTTTTTGTTGAAATGCAATCGTAATATAATTGTGCTGTAAAATGTATTTTCTTAGTAAATCTTGAATTTTTTTATTTGAAAATTCTTCAACTTTATCTATATTATTTAAAATAACTGTTGATTGATATGCCATGCCAATGTCAAACATTCTATAGTTATTAAATGGAGTATTGGAAATAGAATCTGGAATGTTTCCATTATCAATAGCATTTAAGATACGAACATTGTTTAAATAACTTTGTAAATGAAAAACTCTAGAATTAAAAAATAGAGAATCTGTTTTTGTATCTTCTAATAATTCTTCTAATAAGCCTGTTTCTATCTCTTTATTTATATTGTCTTTATTCCAATTGTTGATAGTTACTGCAATTAAAATTCCGATAACGACTAACACAATCTCTACAACAGCAAATCGAACAAATTTTAATTTATTGTTTTCTAAAGTTAACTTTCTACGTGTTTTTTTAAAGAATTTAATCATTGTTCCACTCTTTTAATCGACTTGATAACAATTGGTTCAAGTAAGCGCTGATTTTTATTTTCTCCAGATTGTATCTTCTTCACCAAATCCATTCCTTGTGTTACTTTACCAAAAGCAGCAAAACCAAATCCGTCTGGATTTCTTTTACCTGCAAAATCTAAAGAAGGTTGTGCATTGATACAAATAAAGAAACTACTAGTTGCAGAATTAGGTTCGCTTCTAGCCATAGATAGTGTTCCGTTTTCGTGTAGAATTCCTGTTTTTTCTGTGGTTTCAATTGCTATCGGATCAAAATCTTTTTCTCTTGATACATTTCCCCCTTGAATTACTTCAATTTTCACATCTCTTGTAGCTTCATTTTCTGGAGTTGTAACTCTAAAAAATGAGGAGTTTGTGTACAAATCTGCATCTACATATTTTAAAAAGTTAGCAACCGTTATTGGTGCTTTCTCTGGATATAATTCTACAAGAATATTTCCTTCAGATGTTTCTATTTCGCAATTGA
>CAXICE010000368.1:0-1516 GCA_964022045.1 uncultured Polaribacter sp.
GGCATATCAAAAGTCAATTCAACTCTTTGTGTTGTTAAATAGGTTTGATTGGTAATTTCTCCTCGTTTTTCGATACACAAACTCATTACTTGTCCAACAAAATCAGATTTTGTAATAATTGATGCTTTAATATATGGTTCTTCTACGCGATCTAAACTTGATGGATCTGGCAAATCTGACGGATTATTTAACAAAATAATTTCCTCAGGATTTTTCTTTGTATATGCGTGATAAGAAACGTTTGGAACCGTTGTAATCACAGTCATATTAAACTCTCGCTCTAAACGTTCTTGAATAATTTCCATATGTAACATTCCTAAGAATCCACATCGAAAACCAAAACCTAAAGCAGCAGAACTTTCTGGAGCAAACACCAACGAAGCATCGTTTAATTGCAGTTTTTCCATCGAATAACGCAATTCCTCATAATCTTCTGTATCAACAGGATAAATCCCAGCAAAAACCATTGGTTTTACATCTTCAAATCCGTCAATAATTTCTGTGGTTGGATTTATAGCATCTGTAATTGTATCTCCTACTTTTACTTCTTTTGCAGTTTTAATTCCGGTAATTAAATAACCAACATCACCTGTCTTTACAGATTTTTTTACAACCTGCTCTAACTTTAACGTACCAACTTCATCAGCAAAATATTCATTATTTGTTGCCATGAATTTAATGCGCTGTCCTTTTTTTATTTCTCCGTTTAAAACTCTAAAATAGGTTTCAATTCCGCGATAAGAGTTATAAACCGAATCAAAAATCAACGCTTGTAATGGCGCTTCTGGATCTCCTTCTGGATGCGGAATTCTCTCAATAATTGCTTCTAAAATATTATCGACACCAAAACCAGTTTTTCCACTTGCATGAATTACCTCTTCAGCTTCACAACCTAATAAATCTACAATATCATCGGTTACTTCTTCTGGATTTGCACTTGGCAAATCAACTTTATTTAAAATTGGGATGATTTCTAAATCATTATCTAAAGCTAAATATAAATTAGAAATAGTTTGTGCCTGAATACTTTGAGCAGCATCAACAATTAACAACGCGCCTTCACAAGCAGCGATCGATCGAGAAACTTCGTAAGAAAAATCTACGTGACCAGGAGTATCAATTAAGTTCAGAATATATTCTTCGCCTTTGTACGTATATTCCATTTGAATTGCGTGCGATTTTATGGTAATTCCACGTTCGCGCTCCAAATCCATGCTGTCTAATAACTGATCTTTCTTTTCACGCTCAGTTACAGCGCCTGTATAATCTAACAATCTATCTGCCAACGTACTTTTACCATGATCAATATGTGCGATAATGCAAAAGTTTCTAATTTTCTTCATGTATGTTTGATTTCTTAAGTGTGCAAATATAGGTTTTTAATAGTTGAAAAGTTACAAGTTATCAAGTTTGAAAAGTAGTTTTTTTTGAATTCTAATTTAACTTTAAAACTTTTTACTTTATCAACTTTTACACTAAAATTAGTCTTGCCATTCTGCAATAAACAAATTGGTAT